>JAFOZN010000289.1 GCA_017391185.1 Alistipes sp.
GATCTCTGTGATTCCCAACTCATCTATCGCGTATTGAGAAAGAGGCTCGCTCGTATTTATCGAGTAGCAATACTGCTTCTCAACTACCTTGTCTTGTACTTTGCCGTTGATAAATAATTCGCCATCAACGATTTTGATAGAATCTCCTGGCAATGCTACACACCGCTTGATATAATTCTCACGTTTATCTACAGGGCGATAGACTATATTGTATTGCTTCTCCAATAGCTCTCTACCCTTCTGCTTACCATATTGTTCTTGGTAATCTCTCAATACATCGTAATAAGTTACTGCTTGATTCTCAACCAATACGGTATCTCCTGCAGGAAAATTAAAGACCACCACATCGTTGCGCTCTATCTGACGCAAGCCCTTCAATCGCTTGTATGGCAATTTGATGGCCTCAGAGAAAGACTTTTTAGTCTGCGAAAATGGCATGGTGTGGTGAACGAATGGGAATGCCACGGGAGTATTGGGCATCTGTGGGCCATAAGTCACCTTGCTCACATATAGGTAATCTCCTACCAAAAGGCTCTTCTCCATCGAAGAAGATGGAATTACATACATCTGAAAGAAGAAGATATGTATCAGGGTGGCTACCACCGTAGCAAACACTATGGCATTACCCCACTCATATATGTTTCTATAGAGCGAACTTATCTCACACAACTTCTCGTTCTTGCTCCAAACATATTTGTAAAAATATTTGGAGATGTAGAGGTCGTAGATTACGATGATTCCAGGTAATAACCACAGGTTACCTGTCCACACCACAAACCATAGTACATATACAATGGTGGCGAGAGCGAACTTAACCCATTTGTTGCCAAAGAACTCTTTGAGCATGACAACATATTTGTTTTGCAATATCTTCTCTTTTAGCTTCATTCTTTTTCGTTTTATTTACTTCTGTTAGATGATATAACGATTTTTTAGGCTTTTTATTTTCTTTTGGACTAAAATAAGTCCTCCATCGTATAAACACCTTTCTTGCCACACAAGAATTCTGCTGCCACTACTGCGCCCAAGGCTAACGTGCGGCGATTCTTGATCGAGTGGCTGATCTGGAGTACATCATCCTCCGAGGTGTATGTTACGCTATGATCACCTGGGGTCATTCCGATACGGTATGATGTGATGCCGATCTTCTCGTCATCGTTAGTAGGCTCATTTACCCACTCCTTCTTGGAGTCTATACGCTCGATAATATCTTCGGCCAATGTTACTGCTGTACCGCTTGGTGAATCTTTCTTCTCGGTGTGATGAGTCTCCTCGATGGCTACGTTGTAACCCTTTACACGACTCATCAGACGAGCCAATTCGCGGTTGAGACGGAACATTAGATTTACTCCCAGAGAATAGTTCGAAGCGTAGAACATAGCTCCACCCTTTTCTGCGCAAAGCTCCTTAAGCTCGCCCAATCGAGATGTCCAACCTGTTGTACCACTCACTACCGCGGCCCCACACTCCAAACATTTGCGGATGTTGTTGTATGCAGTTGAAGGTGTAGTAAATTCAATGGCTACATCCACCCTGCTCAAGTTCTCGGCGTTGAGATCCTCTGCGTTGTTAATATCTATCACGAGAGCCACTTCGTGCCCTCTCTCGGTCAATATCTTTTCTATCTCTCGGCCCATCTTTCCATAGCCGATGATCGCTGCTTTCATACTCTCTAAAGTTTAAAGTTTTTGTAACCGCCAAATATACGAAAAATTCCTGAGAGAAAAAAATAACACACCTCTTTGCCTGATATATTTCTCGGTTTATAAATAAATTCTTATATTTGTTCTAATTATGGAAGCTGCTTAATTTTTATTTGGAGTCTTGAAAACGCTGAACTCAATTCTCTTAGCCATTGGATTGACTTATTTAAGTAAATTTAAAAACCTATCATAACATGGATCGCAGATCATTTATAAAAATTGCTGCCGCATCGGCTTTGGCTGTAGGCGCTAAAGGAGCCAATGCCGCTATATTTGATAGTGAAACCTATACAAATGCTATGCAGCAAGCTGAGGCGGGTCTCTCGGTACGTTTTTTGGGTACTGGTGCTGCCGATTGGTTTGAAAAGGATGAGCGTGGAGAGTATCGCCGCCTATCGAGTATTCTTATCGAGGGGCATATCTTGATAGATTTTACCCCTTCAGCCAAGGATATGATTCCACCAATGGCTCATCCTGACACCATCTTCTACACCCACTCTCATGGTGATCATTGTAATCCAGCGGCAGCCATCGAACTTGGCGTGAAAAAGGTCTATGTGAGCAACACTTGGTATGATTGCGCTGTTGCAGACTTTACTCGTGAGGCAAAGAGGCTCAAAGTCGCATCCCCTCAGATAATTCCAGTATATGTAGGCCAGAGTATTGATGTGGATGGTGTGAGATTTACCCCTGCGCCAGCCAACCATGCTACATCCAAATTCTTTGAGCAGCCGCTTGTTTATCTTTTGGAGAAGGGGCATGTACGCTTGTTATATGCTACCGATACCGCTACCCTGCCTCCATCTACAACCCGTATGCTTTGTATAGATAGACATGTTGCTGAATCTAAACCGCTTACAGCTATCATCATGGAGGCCACTATGGGTATGGGACATACTGAGGATTACCGCCTATTCACTCACTCTTCGGTCTTTGATGTTGAGCGTATGGTTAAGGTCTTGACCTCTACCAAGCGTTACACTCCTCCTGTGGGTCAACCTGTATATCTAACCCATATGGCTCGCACCATGCACGGTACTCAAGCAGAATTGGATGCCCAGCTTCCTGCTCCACTCAAAGCTGCCTACGATGGTTTGGAGGTGATATTTAAATAATCCACTTAATTAAGATTAACATGAAAAAACTAATTTCCCCGCTCGTTGTCAGTTTTATGCTCTTATCTGCAACTAATATTTTTGCATCTACCCCAAAGGAGTATAAAGAGCGA
Source organism: Alistipes sp. (assembly GCA_017391185.1). GTDB lineage: Bacteria > Bacteroidota > Bacteroidia > Bacteroidales > Rikenellaceae > Alistipes. The sequence goes on from JAFOZN010000289.1 coordinate 2,932, forward strand.
TATGTCGTGGTGAAGGTTAAGGCAGACGGTAAAAAGGATGTGAGCGATGATATACAAAAGATTATTGA
>JAFOZN010000290.1 GCA_017391185.1 Alistipes sp.
GGCATCGTAGTGCAGAAGTTTCAGGTAGCGCAGCGAGTCGAGTGGCAAGGTGCAATTATCTTTATAGGAGCGACCCTCCATGCGGTCAAAAATCTGCTCCGAGATAGGCTCGGCACGCCAGAGGTTCTCCTTGCCGAAGATTTCTATGCTTTTAGCCGATACTACCTCCTCGGCACGCCACTGTCTGAGAGCTTCCATCTCGCGCTGATTACCCTCTGGGGCAGGCAATAGGAGGTGAAAAAACAGAGATATGATTATAAAAATGTTCATCTTTGGGATCTACTTTGAGGACAAAGATAATATATTTTCCCAGCCGATGGGCAATATCTGAGAAAAAGGATTAACTTTGCCTAAAATGATAAAAAACTATATGCAGAGACGACTTCTTATACTCGATTTTGACGGAACGATAGCCGACACACGTGCCACCATCCTGCGCACATTCCGCATGACCATAGAGGAGCTGAATCTCTCACCTCGCACAGATGAGGAGTGTGGCTCTACGATAGGATTACCTTTGGTCGAGGGTTTCAAGAGGCTCTATCCCGAAATCACAGCCGAGCAGAGCGAACTCTACACCTCGACCTATCGCCGTATCTTCCGAGAAAACAAGCGCAACCTCTCGCCCGATATGTTTCCAAACGTCTTGGAGACCATCAAAGCCTTGCACCATCGGGGTTTCACACTCTCGATCGCCTCTTCGCGCTCGCGCCGTCCGCTGCTGGAGTTTGTAGATAGCTTTGGACTGCATGAGATGATACCCTATGTCTTAGGGTTGGAAGATTGCCAAAAGCACAAGCCCGACCCAGAGCCTGTACTCAAGACTTTGCGTGAGCTTGGATTCAAGGCTGAGCAGACGTTGGTAGTGGGTGATATGCCTTATGATATTTTGATGGGTAAGAGTGCTGGAGCCAAGACCTGTGGCGTGAGTTACGGCAACTCTACCAAAGAGGAGTTACTCTCGGCGGGAGCAAATTATATTATTGACGGCTTTGAGGAGCTTTTGTCGCTGCTCGGCGAGTAAGGCAACAAGCGGACAGAAAAAAGAGAACTCATCTGGTAATCAGATGGGTTCTCTTATCAAGAAGTCTTTTAACAAGCGAGATTTGGTGTAGAGCATAACGTTGCATCTGAGCCTAAGCAAAGTCCAAAAGCTCACCTTGCCGAGCCTGAGCAACGAAAGAGACTTAACTCACCCGATCATCTTGTTAGTCAGCTTCGCTATTAACCTAACTATCAATCATGAAATAGCTCCTTCAAATAGCAGTCCAAATAAAAGAGGTCTGCCTCATCACATATCACATGACTCATCATGAGTCTGTCATCATCTTTTTCTAATAAATTGGTGTCGATTTGCTCCATAGGCTATGGCTGTTTATTCTCTAAACGAGAAGTGACAGCCGTTTATTGTGCCCAAGAAGAAATTTTTTACCAATTTTTATTCCGCTAATAAAACTCGCCTTAGCTGAGGATGATATCGTGATCCTTAATCATCTTTCTGAGGTTGATCAGAGCATAGCGCATACGTCCCAAAGCGGTGTTGATGCTAACACCTGTCTGGTCGGCAATCTCCTGAAAACTCATTCCCGAATAGTAACGCATCACAACCACCTCACGCTGCTCCTCTGGCAGATGGTCAATCAATCGGCGCACATCCTGCTCGATCTGCTCCGAGATAATACGATCCTCCACGCTGCGCTCGGCAATACGCAACGAACCGATAACATCGTATCCCGCCTCAGCCTCATTCAGAGTGCGAGAGCTCTTTTGCTGGCGGAAGAAATCTATGACCTGATTGTGAGCGATACGCAAAATCCATGAGAGGAACTTACCCGAATCGACATAGCGTCCCTCGTCAATGGTACGCACAGCCTTAATCAGGGTATCCTGCAGGATGTCATCAGCCCTGTCGCGATCCTTGACCATCATACGGATATAGTCGCGGACGCGAGCAGAATGTCTATCTAAAAGTTGTGATATAGCACCACGTTCACCTGAGATGTAGCGATTGAGCAAAATCTGATCGCTTAACACTTCTGTGTTCATACTCTTCATCGTTTAGTTATACAATGTCAAAAAGAGTAGAATTTTCCTATAGGCGAATGGTTTTTAAGAGTTAAATAAAATGTTTCTTGTTGCAAATATATATAACATTTTTTGTATTTGCAAATTTTCTTTCTTTTCATCTCCCAAGCCTATTGGCGGTAGGTACTGCAAAAACGATACCGAAAAAGATGAAAGATGAAAGATGAGAGATGAAAGATGAGAGATGAAAGACAGGAGAGGGGAGGTAGGAGATGCCGAATTTACTTTATCCCCTAAAATTGGAAATAGATAAATGGCTGGATATCGCTCGACTTGATCTGCATGACACACCACACCACAGCCACCATCATCGCCACCTGCCACCAGAAAGATGCCGAACCGACCTTGCGTACCATGTCTTGATCTATCTTCTCAGGCATGAAGTGCATCATATATCCCAACACGATAAAGCCAAAGACAACCTTATATCCCTCGATAACCTGAGGTATAATCTGAGGTGAGAAGCTATGGAAAATCTGATACAACATCAGATGTACTATCTGCATATCCTCGGCACGGAACAAGAGCCATCCCAAGCAGACAATATTAAATGTTACAACCCATCCCAACACCCTCATCACAGGGTTCATATCCTTACCCAAAGCCTTCGAGCCAGGGACAACCTCCAACCACAATTTATGAACAGCAAGAGCCACGCCATGAAGCGCACCCCAGAGTATAAATCTCACCGCCGCGCCATGCCACAGACCACCCAAAACCATAGTAATCAACAGATTGAGGTACGTGCGCCAGCGACCTTTACGATTACCGCCAAGCGAGATATAGAGATAATCGCGCAACCAATTCGAGAGTGAGATATGCCAACGCCTCCAGAACTCGGTGATAGTGGCAGACTTATATGGCGCATCGAAGTTTTTAGGGAACTTAAAGCCCAACAACAGAGCGATACCTATCGCCATGTCGGAATATCCCGAAAAGTCGCAATAGATCTGTAAAGCATAGCCGTAGATACCCATCAGACACTCAAAACCCGAATACAAGGCTGGTTCATCGAAAATGCGATCAACGAAATTGAGCGATATATAGTCTGAAATAATCGCCTTCTTGATAAGTCCCACCAAAATCAGGCTCACTCCCACACCAAACATCTGACGGGTAACCATCAGTGGCTGACGAATATGAGGCAGGAAATCTCGTGCCCTGACGATAGGACCTGCCAAAACTTGCGGGAAGAACGAGAGGTAGAAGAGGTAGTCGAAGAAGCGATTGAGTGGGCGCAGAGTACCTCGATAGACATCTATCGTATAGCTCATCGACTGGAACACGAAGAACGAGATACCCACGGGCAGGAAGATATTCTGAAACTGCAAAAATCCCTCACCCACAAGGCTGTTGGCCATCTCGATAAAGAAGTTGGTATATTTGAAATAGGCCAACATTCCGAGGTTAATCACCACACTCAGCGTAACCCAACCCTTACGCTCCCGATTGCTCTGCGAGGAGTCTATGGCATGAGCTATAAGATAGTCTGCCACAGCCGAAAAGAGGAGCAGAAGGAAGTATATTCCGCTGGATTTGTAGTAGAAATAGAGCGAAAAGGCTATGACATACAAGATACGCAGAGAGTCCGCCCTACGCAACAGGAGATAACCCGCCGCAAAGGCCACAAACATATACAAAAAAAGTCCGCTGTTGAAAATCAGCGGTGCTGTAGCATCATAATGCAGCAACTCCTGCACACGGCTCAAAAGGCTCTCTCCAATAGGTTGCAACATCACTCCACGGGCTTAATCATTATCGTATCTCGCTGAAGCATATCTGCCTCCAGCGGTTTATGCTCGATAGGAGCAATCTCCAACTCCTTATTCAAAATAGGCTTACTGCGCTCGATGCGGTCACGTAGCTTGATGCAATACTCCTCGGCACCCTTCAAAATGGCGTAGTAGAGTTCGCGGGCGATGCGTGCACCACCAGCATAATTGATGTGGGTGTAATCCTTACCCGCCCAACCATTGGTAACAAATTCGGTCATTCCACCCATGCGTTGCATAGCCGCATAGGTATCCCAAAACGCCACGCCCTTATTCTGCGAAGCCTCTCGCTGAGACTGAGTCAATGACTTGGCAGACTCCATAGGTTTGATACCATCTTCGCCCTTCTGCGAGCGATCGCTCACGCCCATCACCAAAACAGCAGCCCCAGGGAAGCAACTCTCCACATAGCTGATCATCTTCTCGACCTGCTCGCCATAGAGCGAATAGTTGTGACGCTCGGCCTGCATGATATTCAGACCATATTGCAAGATCACCAGATCGTATGGACGCATGGTATTAATCTGTGAGTTGACCGAAGCATTGCTCCAGAACATCGCCTGACCGTTGTTGCTACGGATAGAGAAGTTATCCACCGCCACACCCTTCTTCGAGTCAAACTCCGCACCGATACCTGTAAAGGTCTCTGCGCCACTCAAGATGGTCATCTCCAACGAGCGAATCTGCTCCTGCTCCACCACGATCTGACGCACCACTTCATCGCCCTCGAAGAAGAATACGCGCTCCTCTCCATCGTTGAGTTTCAGCCCGATTTCGGCCCTCTGGCGACAGATAAAGAGCAATCGCGCACGCTCGACCTCCTCCAGATGGCGGCGTTTGGTGGTCATATCCCAACGCGTAGAAGCCCCAGCCGAGGCCTTGGCAACCCATCCTGAGACGAAGAAGTCATCGGCATAAGGTGCGGGGGCACTCTTACGTTGCATGATGTTGTATGGAGTCCACCCTTTGGAGGTGGTCTTGATGGTCTGACGGAATCCTGTAAATGGCGAAGCCACAGGCGCAAAGCCCACGCCACCGCCATGGAAAGTATCTTGCAGGAGCTCTCTCAGGTCGGCAGTCAGGATATCGCCCTCGACAAACGAGTCGCCCATAAATGCCACTCTGACCTGCTCCTTGTTCCAGAGCAGTTTTTCGTAGAGTCTATCCCACGCACCCATGCCTTCGTGAGCAAAAATTTCGATTGGGGTAATGAGTGATGCCTCAGGCAGAATCGCCGAATAGTCGGTAGTAGGCAACTCCTCAAGCGAAGGCAGAGGCTCTTGATCCTCAACAAACTCCTCGCCACCCGAAGGTTGCTCCTCGAAGATTCCCTCCCACGATGCCGAGGTAGCACTACCCGTAGGCGATGCCAAAGCCTGAGTCTTGGCAACCTGCTCGGCAACAGCCTCAAGATCGACCTCAAACTCTGCGACATTTATCTCTGGCTGCGGCTCGCTCTCCGTCTTGCTCTCGCCATCATCGAAGCGTACAAGATCCGACAGGATACTCGCACGGCGAAGCTCTATACCACCTGCCGAAATAGGAGGTATAAGGCTGACGATAAAGAGTATGAGCAAAGTGGCTGAGGCTACAAGCCATCCGCGCGAGGTGTAATCTTCTTTGGGGTTAGTCATTACGGCGTGAAATGAGCGAAATATAGTAGATTACGGTTGCGATGGCGCTAAGTGCTGCAACCAGATATGTACGCGCTGCCCAGCGAAGCGACTCCTTGGCGTAGGAGAGTTGTACGCCCTGCAATGTACGGCTACTCTGCAACCACTCCAAAGCACGTTCCGAAGCGTTATACTCCACAGGCAGAGTGATAATCGAGAAGAGAGCCGACATGGCAATCATACCGATACCGATCCACGCAACGGTAGTCGAATTGGTCGAAGCCATGATGGCGATACCCAAGATGATAACCCATGTAGCGGCACGCGAAGCAAAGCTCACCACAGGCACCAATGCCGAGCGCATCACCAGCGGAGCATAACCCTGAGCATGCTGGATGGCGTGACCACACTCGTGGCAAGCCACAGCTGCGGCGGCGATACTGCGCGAAGAATAGACACTATCGCTCAGATTGACGGTCATATTTGTAGGGTTGAAGTGGTCGGTGAGCTGACCCGCAACATGAATAACCTTCACGTTGTGAACATTATTCTCGCGGAGCATCTTCTCGGCCATCTCTGCGCCTGTCATGCCATTAGGCATGGGGACCTGAGAGTATTTCGAAAAAACCGACTGCAGACGAGCCTGCACGATCCATCCGATGATGGCAATAGCACCCATCAAAAGTATAGAGCCACCCGAAGAGATACCCAAAGCTCCTGTCTGATATCCATAGGCAGAATAGTCCTGTACTGCTTGCAATAAATCCAACATAATCTTACGTTTTAAAGTTAATCAATGTGCTATCATAACGCTCTAAGCCCCGATAAAGTATTACGGAGGTCAATATTGACCTAAAAAGAGGTGTTAAGCACCATTAATTGTGCAAAAGTAAGAATTTTTTGCATAACTTTGTACAGTTTTTATTAATTTCGGTGTAATGTTGTGTGCTTTGACTCGGCCATGGGGATTTTGCCCAAAGAAAAGTCTCGGCACCTGAGCCTCGGAATAAGCCGTAGAAAGAAGAGAGATGTTAGGATTGGAGTATATGCTTGCCCTCCGCACCGAAGGTGCCGACCGTCACTCGCGCAGCGAGGTGATGATGCGTATAGCTACCATCACGGTCTGTGTGGGTATGATAGCGATGATCATCACGCTCTCGGTTTTCAACGGTTTTCGCCGACAAATACACTCAGACTTCAGGGGTTTTGGCTCCGATCTGACGCTCTTTGATATCACGGGACTGAGCGATGGCGATGCTGCGAGTTATATCTCGTACAGCGAGGAGCTACTCAGCTCTGTCAAGGCTCTGGAAAGGGTGGAGCGCGCAGCTCCATATCTGAACATGGGAGCGATGGCCAAGCAGGGGGATCATCTGCTCGGTCTGCAGATCAAGGCTCTGGACAAGGAGTACGACACAACATTTTGGCACAAGAAGTTGCTTAGTGGCCGATTGCCTGCTATTTGGGCAGAGTCGAGGCGTGGCGAGGTGGTTATTTCGCAGAGTACGGCCAGGAGCCTAAAGGTCAAGGAGGGTGATAAATTAGAGCTCATGCTCATCGACAAAGAGGGCTCACCAAGACGTGCGCCACTCAAGATAGTCGGCATATATCACACGGGCTTAGAGGAGATGGATCGGCTCTTTGCGCTTGCCGACATGAGAGATATAAGACGCTTGGCAGGCTTGGATGGAGATGTGATTTCGGGATATGATCTCTGGCTAAGTGAGAAAGCCAACACAGAAGAGGTGGCTCAAGAGATAGAGGATATTCTCTATCAGAGCGAGGATGAAGATTGGTATAATTTGGTCCCCGCGACACTCCAGATGCGCAACCCTGTGGCCTTTGATTGGCTCAAGGCTCATACGGCAATAGCAGAGGTGGTCTTGGTGATAATGATGGTGGTTCTGCTCTTCAACATGGCGGCGGCGATGCTTATCATGGTCTTTGACCGTATCGGCATGATCGGAACGCTCAAGGCCTTGGGAATGCGCAACAGAGCCATTGGAAATATGTTTTTGATTCGTGCCATGTTGCTCTTTTTCAGAGGTGCGGCATGGGGCAATGCGATAGCTTTGGGGTTGATTTTTGTGCAGGCACACTTCTCACCAATCAAGCTCGACCCTGAGGGTTATATGCTCTCGGAGTTACCTGTGAGTTTTGATCTGGGCTGGTGGGGAGCTCTCAACTTGGGAGCTTTGGCCATAAGTGTGGTGGTGATGGTACTGCCTTCGATGATAGTTGCCAGCATCAAGCCTGAGCAGTCGTTAAAGTATAAATTGTAAATTTTAAGTAGATGAAACCATATAACACTCCCAAAACCAAGAAAGAGGAGGTACAGCAGATGTTTGACAACATAGCTCCGAGCTATGACAACATCAATCATATTCTCTCGCTTTCGATAGATAAATTGTGGCGCAGACGTGTGGTCAAAATCGTCAAGCGACTCAAACCACAACGCGTGATGGATCTGGCTACGGGCACAGGCGATTTAGCTATCAAGATGGCCAAGCGTATGCCCAAGACAAGCATAATGGGTGTAGATCTCTCGGAGAATATGCTCGCTGTAGCGGCTGAGAAGGTAAAGCGTCTGGGGCTGGATGACCATATCGCACTCTACCAAGGCGATGCCGAGCAGTTGGACGTGGCCGATGGAGTATTGGATGCGGTGACAATCGCCTTTGGAATCCGCAACTTCGGCAATGTCGAGGCAGGACTCAGAGAGATTATGCGTGGCCTGCGCAGTGGCGGTCATGTGGTGATTTTGGAGTTTTCTACTCCGCGCAACCCTATTATCCGCAAACTATATTCTCTCTACTCGAATCATGTGATGAAGCCTGTCGGTGGCATGATCTCAAAGGATCGTAAGGCCTATGACTACCTGCCCGATTCGATAGTGGAGTTCCCTGCGCGAGAGGAGTTTATCTCCCTGATGCAACAGGTCGGGTTTGAGGGATGCTACCGCCGTAGTCAGACTCTGGGCATAGCTCAGATATATGTGGGACGTAAACCTTAGAGTAGAACATGCCCCTGAGAGTATCATATCGGCTATTGTGCGTAGTGTTGCTTGCACTGCTCTCAGCTTGCGCTACACCTAAGTCGGGGCAAGAGATCGTAGTGCGCTCGATCAACCCCATAGGATTCTCTTGGCAGGAGTTTACTAAGGAGAATCCGCCACGAGAGTTTACCCTCTCGCTCCAAGTGGAGAATCATGGCACAGGGGTAACTCTCCGCATGGGCGAAGGTTACATCTTTTATCGAGGGCGCAAGGTGGCGATCCTTGACCTGCAAGAGAAGGCGGAGTTTATGGGGCATAGAAATTCGCAGGTACTGTTGACGCTGCGTTGCAACATAGCCCACAACTCTCACTCGATGGCTCTCATGGAGAGTCTAAAGCGACACTCGGCGGAGGGTATATCGGTGGGCTGGAGACTCAAGGTAAGAAGAGGTATTCTTCACGGCAAGGTAGAGCAAGAGCCTATCCCTTTGGAGAGGTTGCTCAGCCCAAAAAGTATGGAGCGATTATGGCAGATGGTAGAAGAGATAGAATAAGAGACTTAAAATAGATAATCAAACGAGCAAAAGATATGAAGAGATTTTTGTTAACCCTCAGCATCATGCTTTTAGGCATAACGTTGGCTTCGGCACAGAACATCCAGAGCAAAAAGAGCTCCTTGGCACAAGGATCTTCTGCGGTGAGAGTCACAGAGCAGGAGGATGTCAAGCAGGCTGTGCGTACGGTCGAGCAACGCCCAAAGGCTACCAAGGTCAATGGCTACACGATCTTGATCTTGGCCGACAACTCGCAGACAGCACGCGAGAATGCCAACAAGGCCAAAGAGCTTTTTGAGGAGAATTTCAAGGATACCAAGGTCAAGATGTATTACGAGAGTCCTTCGTTCTACGTCTCAGCAGGTCAGTATCTGACCAAAGAGGAGGCTATCATCGAGTTGTGGCGCTTCCGTTCGGTATTCCCCAAGGCTATCACCCAGAGCCGCGAGATAGATATTTCGGAGTTTATCATCCGTCCCGATGAGGAGTCTGGCCAAGAGGATGACAAGCAGTAAAGCATAAATGAGATTATGGAGAATAATTATTACCACTCGATATACTCCGATGAGGAGTTGATGGCTCGCCTGAGGAGGATTCGTCACGTGGCCTTGGATATGGATGGTACGATATATATGGGCATGACGCTTTTCCCATATACCATAGCATTTCTGAAGCAACTCAGCGAATTGGGTATCACATATTCATTTCTGACGAACAACCCCTCGACTTCGATTGCCGACTACCTAAAGAAACTACAAAACATGGGTATCGAGGCCACCGAGGAGGAGATGTACACTACGGCACTCGCCACCATAGATTACCTCAAGCGTAACTACCCTGAGGCTCGCCGCCTCTTCCTTTTGGGTACGCCGAGTATGATCTCAGAGTTCGAGAAGGCAGGATTTGAGTCGGTAGAGGATAGTGCTGAAGAGAGGCCCGATGCGGTCATAGTGGCTTTTGACAAGACTTTGGAGTATAGTCGCCTATGTCGTGCGGCGTGGTGGGTGGCACAAGGATTGCCATACATCGCCACCAACCCCGATAAAGTCTGCCCTACGGATCAGCCTACGATACTTATCGATTGTGGCTCTATCTGCAAATGTATCGAGCATGCCACATCGCGCCAGCCCGATATTGTCTTGGGTAAGCCCGATCCCAATATGCTCTCAGGAGTACAGGAGCGTTATGGAGTTCAGGCCGATGAGGTAGCCATGGTCGGAGACCGTATATATACCGATGTGCAGATGGCTTTCAATGCGGGAGCCTTCGGAGTCTTAGTGCTTTCTGGCGAGACAACCCTTGAGATTGAGGCCGAGGCACCTCGAAAACCAGACCTTACGGCTCAGAACATAGCTGTATTGGGAGAATTGTTACGTAAATCAAGAGAATAAAATAGAGAACAAAGATATGGAAAGAATAAAATCAAACGGACTCAATGAGAAAGAGGTTCTCGCAAGCCGAGAAAAACATGGCCTCAACCTACTCACCCCACCCAAGCAGACACCTTGGTGGAAACTCTATTTAGAGAAGTTCGAGGATCCTATCATCGTGATCCTGCTCTTCGCCACCATGATTTCGCTCATATTTGGATTTATCCATGGCGAATATACCGAGTCGGTGGGTATCATCTGTGCGGTATTGCTCGCTACGGGAGTGGGATTCTGGCAGGAGTATAGTGCCAAGAAGAAGTTTGACGCCATGAAGTCCGACAAGGATTATGAGATGGTCAAGGTACGCCGCGATGGTGTGGTTGTGGAGATCACGAAGGATCAGATGGTCGTGGGCGATGTAGCGATACTCGCTGCGGGCGATGAGATCCCTGCCGACATAGAGCTATATATGTCCACCGATATGAAGGTTGCCGAGGCTGCCATGACGGGTGAGTCGGTAGCGGTGGATAAGCATCCGATAGATGAGCCTTATACGGGTTCGGGCTTTGCCCCAAACCTTTTGTTGCGTGGCACAAACGTGGAGCAAGGTATGGGCGAAGGTATCGTCATCAAGGTGGGTGATGAGACCGAAATCGGTAAGACCACACGTCAGGCTTCGGAGGAGACA
>JAFOZN010000291.1 GCA_017391185.1 Alistipes sp.
AATATATGAACACAATAGAGTTATCATATACTATATATATTATAGTGGTCACTATAATATCCATTGCTACACACCTCAAATTACACACCAAATCCAACAACGAAGTGTTGGTAAAGGCCTACGTACACCAGATCTCAGAGCATCTCAACCACCAAGCCACACAGCGAATTCTCGCTCACAACAATCACGAAAGAGAGGCTTTACTTGAAGCTCTACACCTCATAATGGCGCATAGCTATGCTATTGATCTTAGTGTCGTTTATCGTACTATATATGACAACTCTTTAGACAGATACATCCGAAAAAGGATTTTCGGTCATACTAGAAATTTTCGCAAGGCGCTTATGTTACATCGATTAAGCTACCTCCCTCACAACTATGACAGCGAGGAGCTAAAGAAGTTTCTTCACTCCAAAGACTCCGACCTTCGCAGAGGAGCTCTACTTGCCACATTGGCATGCAATCCATCGATGGCAATAGCCACGATAACCAAAATCCGAGAGCCTCTTTCGGCTACTGATATTACGCAGATTATCTCACTTTTTAGACGCAATATGTTACCTATAGCTTGCCAGCCTCTACTCAAAAGCCCCAATCGCAATCTATGCTTGCTGGGAATGGCCATTGCACGTAATTTCGGTGTCACAATGGCTCAAGAGGAGCTATACTCGATATTATCACACAGCCACGACAAAATTATTCTCCAAGAGGCACTATATACACTCTGCTCACTCGGCACATCTCCACAAAGCCGAGCCCTGAGACTTCAGATTCTGTCCACAGAGGCCGACCTACGCAAATCACTTTGTCGGCATCTCTCCACCGAAGGATATTCAGCCGATGCCATCCATCAAATGATACCCACCAATGAATCAAACTTGGCCGAGCAAATCATCCTTTCACACAAACGTCTGCTCCACGAGCCAATAGGTGCAATATAAATAGTGATTATGCTGATAATAATACTTCTAATTTTATCACTCATCTCGCTCCACACTATCTGCGAGGCTTATCGCATAATTAGGCATAGCGAAAGACTTTGCTTCATCCCATTGGAGATGACAACCTCATCACAAAGTGCTTGCAATATCGGTTGCTCAGTAATATGTACCTCAGTATGGAGCGTAAAACATATAGAGGAGCTACTCAGCACAGAGTATGACAAATTTGAGGTTGTGGTAGTCTTAGACTCCTCTCGCCACAAAAAAGCCTTCCAGCGCATCATCGACCATTTTCACTTAATCAGGGTAAGCTGCCTGCAAAGCGAGGAGTTGCCCGCTGCTGCCATACGACAATTATATCGTTCAAGAGATAGAGCCTTACGCAGAATCGTACTTGTTGATAGGAAATATGTTACACAATATGATGATTTGAATGCCGCCACTGCCGTAGCCGCATACGACATGATAATACCCATTGGCAAAGATTATCATCTCCACCCTCAAGCCATAAAGTCCATAATATCAACCTTAAGCGAAAAAAGAGCCAACAACCAGCACATAGAACTCATCTATAGTTCTGTCATGACACGCAGCTATGTGTTTTATCGCGAAGCTATCATACGTCTTGGTGGATTTTCCGCTAACATCTTAAAACAGATACCCCAAAATAATATCTCGCATATCTATGTGCCAATATGTTATAGAGAGCCTATTCTGGGATCACTTGTCTTAAGAATCTCAGCCAACACGATTTTTATAGCAGGCGGCCTAACACTCCTCTTCGGGATATTACCAGCGATAGCGCTTCTCTCATGTATTGCCCTTCAATGGACATATATCAGGCTGGTGAGCAATGCTTTTTACGGCAAGAAGTGTTCTACTCAGGCAAGGTTATGTTACTTAAGTCTAAAATGGGATTTTTTTAACGCCAGAAAATTTACCATTTCATAAAAATTTCTTATCTTTACAAAAGAAACAAAAAAACACTATATAAATGACCACAGAGAACCAAATGTATCAACAGATCCGAGATCGACTCCTGCCCGAATGCTTCAATGCTGCGGTAAAGGCTGGAGCCGCAATCATGAAGATCTACAAAAATCAAGATGACTACGACATATCACTCAAGAGTGATAAAACCCCTATTACCGTAGCCGACCGCGTAGCCCACAACACCATCAAAGAACACCTTGGCCCTACACGTATCCCTGTATTGAGCGAAGAGGGGCGCGAGATGTTATATGACGAGAGGCGCAATTGGGAACTATTCCTATTGGTTGATCCATTGGATGGCACATTGGAGTTTATCAAAGGCAACAACGAATTTACTGTAAACATAGCCCTGATGGCCGACAACGAGTGCGTAGCATCGGCTCTATATGTGCCATATCATTGCAAAATGTATATCGCAGCCAAGGGTATTGGCGCCTACCTGATACGAGACATAGTTCCTCAGGAGAATCCCCAATATAGCCGAGATGCCATCGAGAAGGTTATGGAGCGCCTGCCACTTGAGTCGAGCCAGCATGAGGGATTCAGAGTTGCCGTATCGCGTTCTCACCAAACCCCAGAGACTCATCAGCGTATTGATCAGATGCGCCAAGAGCATCCCGACTTAGAGGTTATCGAACAGGGTAGCTCTTATAAATTCTGTCTCTTGGCTGAAGGTACAGTTGACTACTATGTACGTACAACTCATACCTATGAGTGGGATACTGCTGCGGGAGAGTTGATCCTCTCAGAAGCTGGAGGCAGGACCAGATCATACCCCGAGGGTGAGCAACTCAAATACAACAAGGAGGATTTGAAAAATCCATGGTTTGAGGCACATAGCGCGACAAACAAATAATTTAGCACTCAAAGAAAAACTACCTCCAGAGCTTAAATTTAGGCTCTGGAGGTGTTTTTTATGCCTTAGCCAACAACATTTTCTCCTCTTAGGCCGAGTATCTGAAAAAAAATCAATATCTTTGAGCCAAATATCCCTTTGAAATAAAGCCTTACAAGGTTTGGCTTACACACTTAAAACATTGCAACAAAGGGAGAAATGAATTTTAGACAAACTTAAAATAACAACTAAACCATGAAAAAGACACGTGCTTTTTTAATTGCAACGATTATGACACTTACACTCTCTACCTTCCACTCATGTCGAGAGGCTGCCCAGACTACGCAGCAGGAGCAACCAGCAGAGCAGATGCCTTGGATATTGGACAAATTTGACGATATCAAGGTATTGCGCTACGAAGTTCCTGGATT
>JAFOZN010000292.1 GCA_017391185.1 Alistipes sp.
GAAGGCTTGGCGGAGGTTAGATTAAATGGTAAATCTGGTTTTATAGATAAAACAGGCAAAGAGATTACCCCTTTGAAGTATGATTATGCACAGTCTTTCAGCGAAGGCTTGGCGGAGGTTGAATTAAATGGTAAATATGGTTTTATAGATAAAACAGGCAACGAGGTTATTCCTTTGAAGTATGATGATGCATATTCTTTCTATGGAGGTAAAGCATACGTCAAATTAAACGGCGAAACTTTCTATATCGACAAAAACGGTAATCGCATTGAATAAAATAACAAATTTGTAACTTAAGTGTTGGGTTTTACTCGACACTTTTTTGTTGCAAGTGTAATTTTTACTACCTTTGTATGATTAAGCGAAAATAATATAAATATATAGTATATGGCAGACGAGAAAATTATCTTTTCGATGGTCGGAGTCTCTAAGACCTTCACCAATCAGAAAAAAGTTTTGAACAACATCTACCTTTCATTCTTCTATGGAGCTAAGATCGGTATCATCGGTCTGAATGGTTCGGGTAAATCTACACTGATGAAGATCATCGCAGGTATCGACAAGAATTATCAGGGCGAGGTGGTATTTGCACCTGGTTACTCAGTGGGTTATCTGGAGCAGGAGCCAAAGCTCGATGATTCGAAGACCGTCAAGGAGGTTGTCGAGGAGGGATGCGCTTCGACCGTGGCACTCTTGAAGGAGTACGAGGATATCAACATGAAGCTCTGTGAGCCAATGTCCGATGATGAGATGAATCGTCTCATCGAGCGTCAGGGCGAACTTTATGAGCAGATCGACCATGTAAATGGTTGGGAGTTGGATAGCGTCTTGGAGCGTGCTATGGATGCCTTGCGTTGTCCCGATCCCGATCAGAGTGTGAAGGTGTTGTCGGGAGGTGAGCGCCGCCGTGTGGCTCTGTGTCGTCTGTTGTTGCAGCAGCCTGATGTGCTGTTGTTGGATGAGCCCACCAACCACCTCGATGCTGAGTCTATCGACTGGTTGGAGCAGCACTTGCAGCAGTATAAGGGTACTGTTATTGCAGTTACCCACGACCGCTACTTCTTGGATAACGTAGCAGGCTGGATTTTGGAGCTTGACCGTGGCGAGGGTATTCCTTGGAAGGGTAACTACTCTGGCTGGTTGGATCAGAAGACCAAGCGTTTGGCTCAGGAGGAGAAGCAGGAGTCTAAACGCCGCAAGACTCTGGAGCGCGAGTTGGAGTGGGTGCGTATGTCACCATCTGGTCGCCGTGCTAAGAGCAAGGCTCGTTTGTCAGCATACGATAAGATGATGAACGAGGATGTTAAGCAGAAGGAGGAG
The DNA here is from genome assembly GCA_017391185.1 of Alistipes sp. Classification (GTDB taxonomy): domain Bacteria; phylum Bacteroidota; class Bacteroidia; order Bacteroidales; family Rikenellaceae; genus Alistipes. The sequence goes on from JAFOZN010000292.1 coordinate 1,321, forward strand.
AAGCTTGAGATCTTCATCCCTAACGGACCTCGTTTGGGCGATGTTGTGATTGAGGCTCAGGACGTAAAGAAAGTCTTTGGCGATCGTATTCTCTACGAGGGTTTGAATTTCTCATTGCCACCAGCAGGTATCGTGGGTGTTATCGGTGCCAATGGTACAGGTAAGACTACCCTATTCCGTATGATAATGGGCTTGGAGGAGCCTACCGAAGGTAGCTTCAAGGTTGGTCAGACAGTTAAGCTTGCATATGTTGATCAGCAACATAAATCTATCGACCCAGAGAAGAGCGTATATGAGGTTATCTCTCAGAATAGCGATTTGATTACGCTTGGCAACCGTCAGATCCCATCTCGCGCCTATGTTGCTCGCTTCAACTTCAGCGGAGCCGATCAGGAGAAGAAGTGTGGTATGTTGTCGGGTGGTGAGCGTAACCGCTTGCACTTGGCGTTGGCGCTCAAGGAGGAGGGTAACGTGCTCCTCTTGGATGAGCCTACCAACGATATCGATGTAAACACATTGCGTGCTTTGGAGGAGGGTTTGGAGAACTTCGCAGGTTGTGCTGTAGTTATCTCGCACGACCGTTGGTTCTTGGATCGTATTGCTACACATATCCTTTCGTTCGAGGGCGACTCTAAGGTTGTCTTCTACGAGGGTTCATACTCTGAGTATGAGGAGTGGAAGAAGTCTCAGGGCGAAGATACCACCCCTAAGCGTGTGAAGTATAAGAAATTGATAGAGTAACTTTAGTGACTATGAAGATTCGGAATCTGCTTTATATTTTAGCTTCCGTTTTTACGTTATTGACCTTTATTTCGGCTGAGGCCTGTACCTCTGCCGTGATATCTGGTCGTGCCACAAAGTCAGGACGCCCATTGTTGTGGAAACATCGTGACACGAGTGCAGAGTGGAATCATATCGAGCATATGCAAGGCAAACGTTTTGCTTTTAGCGGCTTGGTTAACTCCACCGACCCTGAGCGAAAGGAGGTGTGGGCTGGTGCTAATGAGTGCGGCTTTGCTATCATGAACACAGCCTCATATAATATGAAGCCAGACTCATTGAAATATCTTCCAGAACGCGAGGGCGAGATTATGAAACAAGTCCTCGGAGAGTGTGCTACGGTGGCAGAATTTGAGGAGTTCTTGAAGAATATGCCTCAGCCTCGTGCATTAGAGACCAACTTCGGTGTTATTGATGCTGAGGGCGGTGCGGCATATTTTGAGGTATGGGATTATGGTTACACAAAGTATGACGCCAACGATACCGCAAACTACCCTAACGGTTATATCATCCGTTCTAACTATTCTTTCTCGGGGCGTCAGGACGAAGGTATGGGCTATATCCGCTATCAAAGTGCCGAGTATCTGTTCCATAATGCGTATGCCAAAGGTGATCTTACTCCAGAATGGATCTTCTCATCTGCTTCACGTTCGTTTTACCACGCAGTTTTTGGCGAAGATGTGTTGAAAAGTTCTACTAATGGCTGGATTGTAGATCAGGATCTCATATCGCGTAACTCTTCGAGTGCATCTATCGTTGTAGAGGGTGTTCGCAAGGGCGATAATCCTGATGCTACTACCATCTGGAGTGTTGTAGGTTACCCTCCATGTAGCTATGCTGTGGCTTCGTGGGTTAAGGCGAAGGATAATATCGCAGCAGTAATTACCGCCTCAGAAGAGGGCTTTTCACCCGTTAATCGTCTGGCGAATGCTCTAAAGTGTGAAGTTTTTCCTATTGAGAGAGGAAATGGAAAACGTTATATGCGTACAAGTGTTGTATCTCGCGCTATCGAAGCCCTACGTCCATACGAGAAGTCTTCGATCAACGCCGCCTCTAAGGTGCGTGATCGTATAGCCAAAGAGGGATTTAAGATCGAATATGTGAACGAGTATAACGAATTTATCCAAACATCGGCACCAAATCCAGATGAGATTATATCTCTCGCTGTTGATAAGTAATTAATAAGAAATAAGTAATACAAAATAAAACATGGCACAGAAACCATCAATTCCAAAGGGTACGCGTGACTTCTCGCCAGCCGAGATGATGCGCCGTACATATATTTTCGAGACCATCAAGAGCGTATTCCGCACCTATGGTTTCGCTCCGCTTGAGACTCCATCGATGGAGAATCTCTCTACTCTGCTGGGTAAATATGGCGATGAGGGCGATAAGCTCCTCTTCAAGATCCTTAATTCGGGTGATTACGCAGCAGGCTTAAGCGAGGATGAGATGCGAAACGCATCGAAGATTTGCGAAAAGGGTTTGCGTTACGACCTCACAGTTCCATTTGCACGCTATGTCGTGCAACATCAGAGTGAGATTGCTTTCCCATTCAAGCGTTATCAGGTACAGCCTGTCTGGCGTGCCGATCGTCCTCAGAAGGGCCGCTATCGCGAGTTCTACCAGTGTGATGTCGATGTTATCGGCTCTCGCTCGCTTCTCAACGAGGTGGAGTTGATACAAATTGTAGAGCGAGTATTCAAGCGTCTGAAGATCAACGTTACGCTTAAGATGAACAACCGTAAGATTCTCTTCGGTATTGCCGAGTCTATCGGTCATGCTGATAAGATGATGGATATTACGGTTGCTATCGACAAGTTGGAGAAGATCGGTATCGACAATGTTAAGGCAGAGCTTATGGAGCGTGGCTTGGAGCAGGAGGCTATCGATAAGCTTCAACCAATACTTGAGCTTAGTGGTTCTAATAGTGAGAAACTAAGCAAGTTGCGTGATGTTATCGGCAGCTCAGAAACAGGTGTTAAGGGTATCGAGGAGATGACCGAGATATTCTCTTACGCCGAGAGTTTAGGCGTAGATTTGCCTATCGAGTTGGATCTCTCGTTGGCTCGTGGCTTGAACTACTATACAGGTGCAATCTTCGAGGTGAAGGCTATGGATTATGCTATCGGCTCGATCTGTGGTGGTGGTCGTTATGATGACTTGACAGGTATCTTCGGCTTGCCAAATACTTCAGGTGTGGGTATCTCATTCGGTGCTGATCGCATCTACGATGTTATGGTTGGTTTGGAGCTCTTCCCTGAGGAGGTTAACTTCACTACCAAAGTATTGTTCGTAAATCTTGGAGCTGAGGAGCAGTTGGCTTCGCTCAACATTATCAAGGGGTTACGTGATGCGGGCATTGCGGCAGAGATCTATCCAGAGTCGGCTAAGATGAAGAAGCAGATGGAGTATGCCAACCGCCGTATGATCCCTTATGTAGTAATCATCGGCAGTAACGAACTTCAGGAGCGTAAGGCTACCGTTAAGAATATGCGCACGGGCGAGCAGTGTGGCGTAGATTTTGACGCTGTCGTAGAGTATTTGAAGTAAAAGAGTATGAAGCGAGTTGTATTTTCTCTATTTCTGATTTTTGCTTGCGTGCTTCCATCTTTAGCGGTAGCACAGACGCAACGCGCTCAGGAGAGAGAGATTATGCAACTCCAAAAACTCAATCGCTTCTATCGCTATCTCAACGCCACCTATGTCGATACGCTGCAAGTAGAATCTTTGGTTGAGACAGCTATCAAGAGTATGCTCTCGGAGCTGGATCCTCACTCTACATACCTCGACAAGGATGAGATGAAGGCTCAGGCAGAGTCTGTTGATGGTTCATTCAGCGGTGTGGGTGTGGAGTATAACATTCTCAACGATACATTGATGATAGTAGGTACGGTGGCTAATGGCCCTGCCGAAAAGGTGGGAGTTATGGCCAATGACCGCATCGTAGAGATTGACGGCAAGAGTGTTGTGGGGATCAAGCGTAGCGAAGTCCCATCCAAGTTGCGTGGCGAAAAGGGCTCACAAGTAGAGATTGCAGTTGTTAGACGAGGAGTGGATCAGCTACTGAGATTTAACATCACTCGCGACAAAATCCCTATCGAGACTATTGATGCAGCTTTTCTGGCAGCTCCAGGCATAGGATACGTCAAGGTTAATCGCTTCGGGCGTACTACGATGAGTGAATTTCGCAGTGCAGTAGAGTCTTTGGGTGAGATTGAGGCCCTGATACTTGATTTGAGCAGCAACGGTGGAGGTCTGTTTGATCAATCCATCGAGATGGCTGGCTATTTTCTGCCAAAAGAGAGCCTTGTTGTCTCAAATGAGGGACGCATGATTGAGCCTCGATACTATCGTACCAAGGAGGAGGGCGTTTTCAAAGGCCATGTAGCGGTGATTGTTAATAGCTCTTCTGCCTCAGCGAGTGAGATTGTTGCGGGAGCATTGCAAGATTGGGATCGTGCTATTGTAGTAGGGCAAAATAGTTTTGGTAAGGGGTTGGTACAACAACAAGTACCTCTGGGTGATGGATCTGCTGTGAGGATAACTGTTGCCCGTTATCATACTCCTACAGGCAGAGCTATTCAACGTCCTTATGAACAAGGACATAGAGAGGAGTATTACAAGAACCGCTATAAGTCAGTAGATTCGCTCGCTGTGGATTCTGTCAAGGATTTACGACCAAAATATAAGACTTTGCTTCGAGGTAGAGAGGTCCTTGGTGGCGGAGGAATCACACCTGATGTAGTGGTTAAGGTAGATACAACTCAGGTGAGCGATTATATGGTTAAAATTGTAGCTCAGGGCGTATATAGCGACTTTATATTGGAGTATATGGATCGTGAGCGCGAGAAACTTGAGAAGCGATACCCTACTTTCGAGAAGTTTGAGAAGGAGTTTGAGCTGGATGATAAGGCGATGGCACGCTTGGTAGAACTTTGTACTGCCAAAGGTATTGAGTATGACCAGGAGGGGTATCTTAAATCTAAGGATTTGATCAAAGATCAACTCTCAGCTATGGTTGCACAACGGTTATTCTCCACTTCTGAGTTTTATCGTTGGATGAATCCTCGCCAAAACGAGAGCTATCAAAAGGCCCTATACCTATTGCAAAATTGGGATAACGAAGCGAAAAAGTATATAGAACCATAGGATGTTTACCCACTGCCAATGAGTAACTCCGAATGGACGAAATAAATTAAGAAACTTTTAGAAAAATAACCTAATTATGTCATTTACAGAGACTGATTTCGAGAATCGCACAAACGATGGCTTTGGTGATTCTGTATTTACGAAAATGATTAAGGCAGGTCATCGTACCTATTTTATCGATGTTAAGACTACTCGCTCGGAGGATTATTTTATGACTATCACCGAGTTGCGCAAAAAGATTTTGCCTAATGGCGATACTATCAATGAGCGCAACAAAGTCTTTGTCTTTCAGGAGGATATCGAAAAGTTTACCGAAGGTCTGTCGTCTGTGGTTGAATATATGAAGCAACACACCGCAAAATAATACGACCAGAGGTAAAGATGCCAAAGCAGAAGGTAATACTTGGTTTTAGTGGGGGAATAGATAGTGTAACGGCGGCTCATTCATTGCGTGAGGAGGGTTATCAGGTGATAGCTTTGACTTTAGATACAATGGGTGATGAGCTGATGCTTGCACGCGCAAGAGAGTCTGCTCAAAAGATTGGTATTGAACATATTGTACTCGATGTCAGGGAGAGTTTTCGAGAGAGAATTATTGAGTATTTTATCCAAAGCTACTCTCTGGGGCGTACTCCTGCTCCATGTACCATGTGTAATCCTTTGGTTAAGTGGCACTATCTTGAGCAATACGCCGACAGGGTTGGTGCCGAGAAGATTGCTACGGGACACTATTTCAATATCGAGCAGATCGAAGATAAGTTTTATGTCTCCAAAGCGGATGATCTCTCCAAAGATCAATCCTACTATTTGTGGGGGCTCTCGCAAGGTATTCTCAGTCGCGCCATCACACCTATGGGGCACCGCTTCAAGGAGGAGGTAAAGCGAGATTTCTCAAACAAGAAAGAGAGTATGGGTATCTGCTTTTTGGCTGGAGAGTCATATCGTGATTATCTTATGCGCCACTCTCCGCAAGTAGTCAAGACGGGAGAGATTGTGACCAAAACGGGAGAGGTTGTGGGACGGCACGATGGTGTGGCATTTTATACCATCGGACAAAAGCGAGGTTTGGATACTACGTTGCAAAATATAGCCATTATAGATATAGACGCCACGAATAACCGCTTGATTATCGGAAATAACGAGGATTTATATCATTCGATACTTGAAGTAAAAGCCTGCAATATTGTCAACCCCCAAGAGTTCCTTTCATCTGCTGATATCCGTGTTGTAGTACGCGGTATAGGGCGTAACCCCGAAGGGTATATTTCTCGCGTAGAGGAGATTGATGACGGATATAGGATTCATCTCGAAAATCCCGCATGGGCTCCTGCCATTGGGCAGCCTGTGGTGTTTTATCGAGATAAGAGAGTCATAGGTGGTGGAGTGTTGGAGAAATTTATGTAAAATTAATTTTGAGAAGCCAACCCCTATGATGAAAAGTTGTATCTTTGCAGAGTTGTAATAGAAATAATACCCAACTATGAATATTGTTAAGAGATTATATGATTGGATGCTCTCGTGGGGTAACTCACGTTGGGGAGTTTTGGCTTTGTTCTGTTTTGCGTTTGCAGAGTCGAGTTTCTTTCCTATTCCACCAGATGTGTTGTTGATCGCCCTCTGTTTGGGAGTCACAACTCGCTCGTTCCGTTACGCTGCGCTATGTCTTATAGGCTCGGTAGTTGGTGGTATGGTGGGCTATAGCATCGGTTACTTCTTGTGGCAGACTCCTGCTGGCGAATATACCGCCTTGGCAAACTTCTTCTTCAATCATGTATTCTCGGTGGAGAGTTTCGAGCAGGTGGGTGCATTGTATGATAAGTATAATTTCTGGATTGTCTTTACAGCAGGTTTTACCCCACTGCCATATAAAATTTTCACAATTTCGGGAGGTTTGTTCCATATCAATTTTACGATGTTCCTTTTGGCGTCAATCATTTCACGAGGTCTGCGTTTCTTCTTGATAGCAGGACTTATATGGAAGTTTGGTGCGCCGATTAAGGTCTTCATTGATAAGTATTTCAACCTCTTGGCCATAGCCTTCACTGTGCTGTTGGTGGGATCATTCCTATTACTCGGAAAGTTGTTTTAACGTTTAGGGTATGAAGCGATACGGCTTAATAGGCAAGACTTTAGGGCACTCTTTCTCGGCTCGATACTTCGCTCAGAAGTTTGAGCGAGAAGGTTTGTCGTCATCTTGTCACTATGGGCTGTATGAACTCTCTGATATAGGCCAGGTAGAGGAGTTTGTTCGTCAGACGCCTAATCTTGTGGGCTTTAATGTGACAATACCTTATAAGCAACAAATTATCCCCTACCTCAATTCATTGAGTGAAGAAGCGCGAGAAATTGGGGCGGTAAATTGTGTCAAAATCATGGCTGACGGTGAGCTCAAAGGGTATAATACCGATGTGGATGGAGTGCGACTTACGCTCGATAAGCTCATTGGCTCGGCAGATGTTGGTGGAGCTTTGGTGCTTGGTAGTGGCGGAGCTTCGCAAGCGGTAAAATATGTACTTAAGGAGCGAAATATCCCCTATTTAATTGTCTCAAGAGATCGCGCAAAAGGAGATATTACATACGCTGAACTAACGCATGAGGTAATCTCTAATAACCGACTTATTATAAACACATCTCCTGTCGGTATGTATCCACACATAGATGATGCACCAGCTCTGCCATATCAAGCTCTAAGCTCATCTCATTTTCTCTTTGATCTGGTCTATAATCCAGAACAGACTAAATTTATGAAGCTTGGCTCAGAGGCAGGTGCGCACGTAACATCTGGACTCGACATGCTTTATGCGCAGGCCGAGTCTGCTTGGCAGATCTGGAACAAGTAATCGCTCTTGTTTGCGGGTAATTCATGAGCACTCTCTACTCACTCCAATAGGCATCAATTATCTCTAAAGCCTTCTCTTTATCCTCTTTTCTTACTACAAGTTGGGCAGGAAATGCACTTGTCGGATATATCGCCGACATAATCTCATTGCGCACCATAGCCCAGATACCAGCCCCCTCTAAAAGCGATCTCTCCCACTCTGCATTATTTACAGAGTCATGCTCTTTCAATACAATCAAATCTTCCTCTTTCATAGCTCGTAGTTTTAGGTGTTTAACAAAGTTATATATTTTGTTGATAACTTACAATTCGAGAGCCAAAATATTCCACATTTTCTTTTTATATTTGTAAAGTGCGATTAGCCATATTGGCTAAATAGGCTTAAGCTATTGATATAGAGCATGAAAGGATACATATACATACTACTCACTATTGCGCTTGCAATTCTGATTCTTGGAGGAGTGTTATCTTTAGGATTTGAGCATAGTAAACCTACGAAGCAGCTCAATACTGAGAGGATGCTTCGTGCCGATAGTGTGATTAACAATGCTATCAGGCAGGGCGATTTCCCTGGTGCAGTGCTGTGTGTCGTATCTAAAGCTGAAGATGGTGAGTCAATGGGAGATATTTTATATCTCAAAGCATATGGTAATCGTCAAATCACTTCGGGGCGCGATACCGAGAGTGGTCAGATGAAGGCTGATACTATCCCAATGACCACCGATGCAATCTTTGATTTGGCTTCGATGAGTAAGTGCATGGGCACTACCCTCTCGTTTATGCGAGTGGTGGAGGATGGTTATGTAAGATTGACCGATAATGTGAATCGCTATATTCCCGATTTTGATCCATGGGAAAGTAAACCCGAGAAACGTGGCGAGAAGGTCGAAGTGCGACACATTACTATTAAAGATCTTCTGACTCACACATCGGGACTACCAGCCTATATCGGAGTGGAGAGCTTTATTGAGCAGATGCAACGTCACGGCAAGACCGAAGGCTTGGCACTGCGCGACTCGCTCATAAGTTTTATCGCCGATTCAAAACGAGTGAAACGCTTGTCAGCTCCGAGTGAGGAGTATAGATATAGTTGCCTGAATATGATTTTGGTGCAGGCCATCATTGAGCGTGTGACAGGCAGAAGACTTGATCACTACGCCCATGAGGAGGTATTCTCCAAAATGGGACTCCGTAATACATGGTATAATTGTATAGATGAGCCTCAAAAACCATTTATGGCAGATGCTCCGATTGTGCCTACCGAGTTGCAATCATCGGGTAAAGTACTTCGTGGTGAGGTGCATGATCCATTGGCCAGAGTTGCCAATCGCGGCATATCAGGTAATGCTGGACTCTTCTCCACAGCAGAAGATTTGGCGGTGATAGCATCGGTGCTAATGAATGGCGGTAAAATCAGCCTACCAGACGAGGGCTTTATTGCGACGTTAGGCAGTAAAGAGCCTGTGCGCATATTCTCGCAGCCGAGTGTAGATTGCTTTTTCCGCATCCCCGAAGGCTACGAGGAGTATGGTAGAGCTTTGGGATGGGATTTTGACGGTACAAACGGTGATTTACTCTCACCTAATCGTGTAGCAAGCCATACTGGTTATACAGGAACATC
>JAFOZN010000293.1 GCA_017391185.1 Alistipes sp.
CATAACATTTAATTTTACGGGTCTGCCTATTGTATCAATAAGAACCAAAAATGGAGGCGATATTGTAAGTAAGTATTATTGGGTTGATGCGACTATATCAATCAATGGTGGTACAGAGTTCGAGAGCCTTGATCTTACTAATATACAGGTTTCTGGTCGTGGAAACTCGACATGGTCAGGTAATCCTAAGGATAAAAACCCTTACAAATTTAAGTTTGAGAAGCGTACCGAGGTGCTTGGTATGCCTAAGCATAAGCGTTGGGTGTTGTTGGCCAATAAGATGGATAAGACCATGCTTCGCAACGATATTGCTTTCTTCTTGGGTAAGCAGACATCGTTGGGCTGGACTCCTAAGGGTTATCACGTAGAATTGGTACTTAATGGTAAGCATAAGGGAAATTACTATCTCTGCGAGCAGATTCGTATTGATAAGAATCGTGTGAATATCAACGAGATGAAACCTAAGGCAGAGCTTACAGATGCAGATGATATCACAGGAGGATATTTGCTTGAGATGGATACCTATTGGGATGAGCAGTATAAATTCAGGTCTAATATCGCAGTGCCATCAAATGGTGATGCAGGGGGAAATACTATGTACACTCTTCCAATTAATGTGAAAGCTCCCGATGCTGATGATATGAGTAGCAAGCAATTTGCATATATCCAAAAGTATTTCCACGAAGCAGAGACTGCGCTATATAGCAAAAATTGGTTGGATCCTGCTACGGGTTATAAGAACTATTATGATATTCAGTCTTTCATAGATCTGTATTTAGTATCGGAGTTGATCTATCACCACGAGTGGAAGTGGCCTAAGAGTACGTATCTCCACAAAGATAAGGGTGGTAAGCTCGTGGCTGGTCCTATGTGGGATTATGATTATGATACTTTCACTAAGCGCAAGGAGTGGTATTGCCGAAAATTTATGTGGTATCCACGCTTTTTAGAGGACCCAGAGTTTAAGGCACTTTTGAAAGAGCGTTGGAGAGTGCTTTATCCTAAGTTCCGTACAGCTATTGCATATATGTCTAAGATGAAGGCCAAACTTGCTCCATCGGCAGAGAAAAATTATGCAATTTGGACTAATTTCAGTGGTCCTAACGGTGAGGGTGGCTTTACATTCGAGCAAGCTGTTGATAAGATTCAGGATCGTTTCACTGAGCGTATAGAGTGGCTTAATTCAGAGATTCCTAATCTGTAATATAGCTCATAGAGAGAGTTACAATCTAACCCCTATTTTGTATATTTAGAGGAATATTGTATCTTTGCACGCTCTTTTTAAGGGCGTAAGACGAAAATTTATATATAAGATAGAAATTTATGGCAGGATCAAACTTTGTAGATTATGTGAAGATATTTGCCCGTTCGGGACATGGTGGCGCAGGCTCAAGCCACTTCCGTAGGGAGAAATTCGTTGCATTCGGTGGCCCCGATGGAGGTGATGGAGGCAAGGGAGGTAGCATAATTTTGCAGGGTGATCGCCAATATTGGACTCTTATCCACCTCAAATATCAGCGTCACCAATTTGCAGAGGATGGCGAGGGAGGCCATGGAGCTCGTTCTTCGGGTAAGGATGCTCCCGATATTGTGATTCCTGTGCCATTGGGAACTGTCGCTCGCCGTATTGTTGAGCAGGAGGATGGTACTCAGAGTATAGAGTATGTTGGTGAGGTGACCGAACATGGTGATCGTCTGGTGCTCCTGAAGGGAGGTCGTGGCGGACTCGGAAACTGGCACTTTAAGAGTGCTACTAACCAAGCACCACGTTATTCTCAGCCTGGTGAGGAGGGCGATGAAGGTGCCTTTATTTTGGAGTTGAAGGTCTTGGCCGATGTTGGTCTTGTAGGCTTCCCTAATGCTGGTAAGAGTACGCTTTTGTCGGTTGTGTCGGCTGCTAAGCCTAAAATCGCCAATTATGCCTTTACTACTCTGGAGCCAAATTTGGGTATCGTAGAGGTGCGCGATCATAAATCTTTCGTTATGGCCGATATCCCTGGTATCATCGAAGGTGCACATGAAGGTAAGGGACTCGGAACTCGTTTCTTGCGTCATATTGAGCGTAATTCTGTTCTGCTATTTATGGTGCCTGCCGATAGCGATGATATTGCCAAAGATTATGAGATTTTGCTCGGAGAGCTTACGCAGTATAACCCCGAATTGTTGGATAAAGAGCGTCTGTTGGCAATCACCAAGTGTGATATGTTGGATGATGAGCTTATCGAAGAGATGAAGGCTCATTTGCCAGAGGGTATTGCTTCGGTGTTTATCTCATCTGTTTCGGGCTTAAATATCACGCGTCTAAAGGATATGCTTTGGGAGGCATTGCAACATTAGACTTGATGAGAAATTATAAAGGCAGGACTAATCTTCACACGAGATTAGTCCTGTTTTTATTTGCGAAAGAATATATTATGCTGGATGATTCTTATTACGGGTTGCTGATCAATAGTTTCCACTATTCCGCAAATCTCACCATAGCCTGATGGTATAGTCTCGCCTCTATAGTCACAATGTTGTGAGGTATATATGCCTATCTTGTTTGTATCTTTGTCTTTGGCGTAGCGTATGGTGTCCGTGTATTCATCTTTCGAGGAGTCTTTATCGCACCAACTCTTGCCTGCATCCTCAAACTCTACATCCTTTATTGCTACGAAATTTCCCGCCATAAGGCTTGTTATCTCCTTGATGTTAATAGCCTTAGGCTTTATGGATTGTGGGTTGCCTTTGTCGATAAGAATATACCGTGCAATGTTTTGCTGACTTATCCGCTCTACACGATACCCATCGTTGGATCTTTCGCCCAAAGTCACTCTGCCACTTACAAAGCCTAATTGCAGTCCACTACAATTAATAGTAACGTGTGCTGAAATAGGAAAACGTGTTGCGCTCTGAGCCTCATCTATTGCTATCACAATACCACCGCTCTGATCAGCTATCACTATCTCCTTGATATACTCAGAATAGAGGTCGTTGGCGATGACATATCCTTCGATTGTTATATCATCGCTGATTCGATACGAATTTCCCTTTAGGAGAGTTTTCAGATGAGCAATAGATATTTTACCTATTGGCTCGCTGTCGAAATTCCCAATCTCTTGGCTTTCGCACCCTACAAAGAGGAGTAACAGGCAAAAAATGATGCTATTTTTGAGGTATGCAGTCATCTTCATCTATGAGTTTAATCATAAACATATCCTTACCATCGGCTTTGCCATATTGTAATATGCCGTTTATAACAACCTCTTGAGTAGGCACTTCACTATCTGCAAAATCGGCATATTCTGATGTATATACAGCGATGGTCTCTTCGGCCTTGTTTGTGAAGAAGTTATATCCTCTCCATGTCCCATTTTCGTTTACGCCCCAGCCTCCTGAGTGTTCTTGTGTCGAGAGCCTAAGTCCATAGATGCTGACTAAAGTCCCACACATATCCAATCTTAAGTCTTTGATATTTACAGGCTTTGGCGCGATCTGGCGATTTATGTCATATCTTGTGATGTGCTTATCAAGCATGATGCGTGAAGAAAAGTATTCAGTGGGGTAGATACTTTGTTCAGATGCGGGTAATCCGACCTGCAAAGTCTCATAATCCTTGGCCAATGTGCAGCCACTCAGATTTATGGTGATATAATATCCCATAGGGTAAATCCTATGCAGATCGTATAATCCAGCCATGACCTCTATGCCTGCCGTACCATCCTCGATGCAGAAGGTTTTATAGAAATTCCCGCTGCTATCATCCGTTGTGACATATCCACCTATAGTGAGATTCTCTTTGATGTGTAGCGGTTTATCCTTTACGGCATTATGAAGCGTGAGTATGGAGATGTTTGTAGCTTCGAGCGAGGGCTCATTGATGGGTGGCTCATCGAAATTTCGACATCCGATGAGCGACAAACCTACGATTAATATGCTCCAAAACCATCTTCTCATATCACAAAGATAATATATTTGCCCCTCTTAGCTAAAATTTGCGCTCCAAAAAGTTATTTGTCGTTGGGTTTAGAGGTAAATTCGCCGAAAAATATTAATTTTGTAAGCGATTTTGCCTATGTGTTTTCGATAGGAAAGTTTAATAAGAAAAATAAGAATAAAACAATATATCAAATGAGTGCTGAAAAATTCATTTCACAAGTTGTAGCCTCTTCGGTTGAGGCTCTTTATGGTGCAGTTGATTCTGCACAGTTGCAGATCCAGAAGACTCGTAAGGAGTTTGAGGGTGATTATACCCTTGTCACTTTCCCATTGCTTAAGATGAGCCGTAAATCTCCTGAGGCTACCGCAACAGAGATTGGTGAGCATATTGTGGCAAATTGCGAGCAGGTAAGTGCGTTTAATGTTATCAAGGGTTTTTTGAATCTTCAGTTGGCTCCATCATTCTGGGCTGATCGTTTTGCAGCAGCAGTAGAGGATGAGAACTTCGGTTTTGGCGCACCAACCAATCGTACCATCATGATTGAGTACTCTTCGCCTAATACCAATAAGCCACTCCACTTGGGCCATATCCGTAACAACCTTTTGGGTTATTCTGTTGCTCAGATTTTAAAGGCTAATGGTCACAATGTAATCAAGGTGAACTTGGTGAATGACCGTGGTATCCACATCTGTAAATCTATGCTTGCTTGGCAGCTCTATGGCGGTGGCGAGACTCCAGAGTCGTCAGGTATGAAGGGCGATCACTTGGTAGGTAAGTACTACGTAGAGTTTGATAAGCACTATAAGGCTCAGATTAAGGAGCTCGTAGAGGGCGGTATGAGCGAGGACGAGGCTAAGAAGAAGGCTCCTATTATGCTTTCAGCGCAGGAGATGTTGCGTAAGTGGGAGGCCAAGGATCCAGAGGTTTATGAGCTTTGGCAGCGCATGAACGGTTGGGTTTACGAGGGCTTCGATGTGACATATAAGGCTTTGGGCGTTGATTTCGATAAGGTATATTATGAGTCTGAGACCTATCTTTTGGGTAAAAGCTTGGTGCAGGATGGTTTGGACAAGGGCGTATTCTTCCGTAAGGAGGATAACTCCGTATGGATTGACCTTGAGTCAGATGGCCTGGATCAGAAACTTCTGCTTCGTGGCGATGGCACATCAGTATATATGACTCAGGACTTGGGTACTGCTCTTAGCCGATTCGAGGAGAATAAGCTCGATGATATGATCTATGTTGTGGGTAATGAGCAGAACTACCATTTCCAGGTGCTGAAGCTCGTGCTGAAGAAGTTGGGCTACGAGTGGAGCGACAACATATACCACCTCTCATACGGTATGGTGGAGCTTCCCGAGGGTAAGATGAAGTCACGCGAGGGAACTGTTGTCGATGC
>JAFOZN010000294.1 GCA_017391185.1 Alistipes sp.
ATTGATACGCATGCTCTTTGGCTTATTCTGCAGGATGCACTGCGATGCCAATGCCATCTCTACCTCGCTTGTGCCGATTCCGAATGCTACGCATCCCAATGCACCGTGAGTCGAAGTGTGGCTATCACCACATACGATAGTCATTCCTGGTTGTGTCAGGCCCGTCTGAGGACCAATTACATGGATAATACCGTTTTTAGGCGAGCCGCTAGGGAATATGGTGATACCATTCTCCTTACAATTCTCTTCCAAAGTAGCGACCTGCATAGCAGACTCCTTGTCGGCAATAGGCATATGCTGATTCTTTGTTGGGATATTGTGGTCAGGACTTGCCGTTACTTGCGCAGGACGGAATACCTCTATTCTGCGCGATCTGAGTCCTGCAAAAGCCTGCGGACTTGTCACCTCGTGGATGTATTGACGGTCAATGTAGAGAACGCACGAGCCACCGTCAAGAGTCTTAACGGTGTGTGCATCCCATATTTTATCGAAAAGTGTATTCATCCTCTATGATATTTTAGATATGGCATCGATGAATGACTCGACCGAAGCAGTTACAATATCGGTATTTGCTCCGAAGCCATGATACATCTTGCCCTTGTGTGAGATCTGCATATGTACCTTACCCAAGTCATCGCTACCGCGAGTGATTGCCTGAATCAAGAACTCCTCGATATGTACTCTGCGCTTGGTGATATTCTTTACTGCGTTGATTGCTGCATCGACAGGTCCGTTTCCACATGCAGTCTCGGTGAAGGTGTCTCCATCGAAACTGATCTGAACGGTAGCAGTAGGGATTGTCGATTTACCGCAGACAATCTGCAGACCTGTGAGCTGGATACTCATACGGCGATGCGATGCCGCAGTACCGATCAAGACTTCCAAGTCGCGAGTTGTGACCATCTTCTTCTTGTCGGCCAACTCCAAGAAACGCTGATATATCTCATCCAGAGCCTCATTGTCGGGATTGTAACCAATTTCGGCCAAGTGGTGCTTCAATGCTGCACGACCACTGCGAGCTGTCAAGACGATGCTTGACTGATCTACACCCACATCCTCAGGGTCAATGATCTCGTATGTCTCACGACTCTTCAATACTCCATCTTGGTGTATACCCGAAGAGTGGGCAAAGGCATTGCGGCCTACGATAGCTTTGTTTGCCTGTACAGGCATACGCATCAAGTTAGATACGAGCTTACTTGTAGTGATGATCTGTCGTGAGTCGATGCCTACCTCGAAATCGAGGTTTTTGTGGCACTTGATAGCCATCACAACCTCCTCCAAAGCTGTATTACCAGCTCTTTCGCCCAAACCATTGATAGTAACCTCCACCTGACGTGCGCCATTCTGCACGGCAGCCAAAGTATTGGCTGTTGCCATGCCCAAATCGTTGTGGCAATGTGTAGAGATTATAGCCTTGTCGATATTGGGAACATTATTCTTTAGATATGCGATCTTAGCTCCATACTCGTTTGGTAGGCAATAACCCGTAGTATCGGGGATGTTCACTACAGTAGCACCTGCTGCGATTACAGCCTCCACTACGCGAGCCAAGAACTCCTCATCCGTGCGACCTGCATCCTCGGCATAGAACTCCACATCATCGACAAATCGGCGAGCATACTTCACAGCCTCCACAGCCTGCTCCATAACAGTCTCTGGAGTCATGCGCAACTTCTCGTAAATGTGATATGTCGAGGTGCCGATACCTGTGTGGATTCGACCACGTTTGGCAAACTCCAGCGACTGCGCTGCCACATCAATATCCTTCTTTACGGCTCTTGTGAGGGCGCAGATAGTGGGGTTGGTTACAGCTTTAGAAATCTCTACTACTGAGTTGAAGTCTCCTGGGCTTGAGATTGGGAATCCAGCCTCGATGATATCCACACCCAACTTCTCTAATTGGCGAGCAACCTCTATCTTCTCGATTGTGTTGAGCTGGCAACCAGGAACCTGCTCGGCATCACGGAGTGTGGTATCAAAAATATATACTTTTTCGCTCATAATTTGAGTGTTGTATAAATTCCAAAATCGGGACCTACGCAGAAGCCCCGATTTTGGGTAGATTATCTTCTAAATTTTAGTTGTTCTCTGGGCGAAGCTTGCGCACAACTGCACCAGCCTGCCACATCTCTGTCTCGCGCATCTCCTTAAGCTCTTCCTCCAACTTCTGACGATAGTCTGGCTGAGAATTAGTGTCGATACTTCGCTGAGCCTCGTTGCCACATGCTACCTCGCTATACAAATCCTCGAATACAGGCATTGTCGCATCGCGGAACTTCTTCCACCAATCAAGTGCACCGCGCTGAGCCGTTGTAGAGCAGTTGGCATACATCCAGTCCATACCATTCTCGGCGATGAGTGGCATCAAACTCTGTGAGAGCTCCTCGACAGTCTCGTTGAATGCCTCAGATGGAGTGTGGCCATTCTTACGCAATACCTCATACTGAGCTGCGAAGATACCCTGAATAGCACCCATCAAAGTACCGCGCTCACCTGTAAGGTCTGAGTAGACCTCACGCTTGAAGGTGGTCTCGAACAAATAACCCGAACCAACACCGATACCGAGAGCGATTACTCGATCCCAAGCCTTGCCTGTTGCATCCTGGAAGATAGCATAGCTTGAGTTTAGGCCTCGGCCCTGCAAGAACATGCGGCGGAGTGATGTACCAGAACCCTTTGGTGCTACCAAGATAACATCCACATCAGCAGGAGGAACGATACCTGTACGCTCCTTGTATGTAATACCGAATCCGTGTGAGAAATAGAGAGCCTTACCTGGTGTAAGATATTTCTTAATCTGAGGCCATACAGAGATCTGACCTGCATCAGAGAGCAGATACTCGATGATTGTAGCCTTCTGGGCAGCCTCCTCGATCTCGAAGAGGGTCTCACCCTCAACCCAACCATCTGCTACAGCCTTATCCCAGCTCTTAGAGCCTTTGCGCTGACCTACGATTACATTAAAACCATTATCTCTGAGGTTAAGTGACTGACCAGGGCCCTGTACACCATAACCTATAATTGCGATAGTCTCATCCTTCAATGTCTCCAAAGCCTTTGCCAATGGATACTCCTCACGTGTTACGACATTCTCCTCAACGCCGCCAAAATTCATCTTTGCCATAGTTTTATTAGTTTTATAGTTTTAGTTTATATTATCAAAAATGTTTTCTCTTTTATATCTCGTTATTTTCGATCATTCGTTTGTGTTTCTCGTTCACATAGCTCAGATACTCATCCAGAAGCTCTCTCTTGGATTTGATGATAGCGATCTGTCCCGAACATACAAATTGGTAGATACCATAGGGCTTGAGCATATGATACAGATCGACAATCTCCTCTCTGTGACCAGTCTTCTCCAAGACAATATAATCGTCATGTATGTCGAGGATTCTTACATTATGCTTTCTAACCAACTCCTCTACATTGCGGCTACGCTGTACCTTGTAGAGTGCCAACTCCTGCAATACCACCTCGCTGGGCGAGTAACAAAAAGCCTTCAGGACATCGACCTTCTTTTCGATCTGCTTCACTAAGTTAGCCACCTTTTCGGGGTCGTTTTTGACCATTATGGTATGTTTGTATATGCCCTTGAGGGCTGACTCGGAAGCTGTGATAGACTCGATATTGATATTACGCTGAGTAAAAACTGTGGTGATCTGACTTAACAGACCTACCGTATTCTCCGAAAATATAGTTATGATAAACTCCTTCTCCATCTTTTTTTCGTTTTATAGATTTACTCCAATCGTATATCAGTTACAGGCGCACCTGCAGGTACCATTGGGAATACATTCTCTTCTCGCTCGACTCTTACCTCCAAAAGGAATGCACCCTTGGTCTGATGCATCTCTTTTACGGCATCTGCTAAATCCTCATGTTTATCGACCATGCGGTAGGGGATATGGTTACCTTTGGCAATAAACTCAAAGTCGGGGTTGGTCAGCTCAGTAAACGAGTATCGTTTGTCGTAGAATAGCTCCTGCCATTGTCTTACCATGCCCAAGAATCCATTGTTCATCAGGATGATCTTAACTCCGACCTCCGACTGATATATCGTTCCCAACTCTTGCAGAGTCATCTGCAAGCCTCCATCACCAACAAAGAGACATACCTCTCTTTCGGGAGTGCCGATCTTAGCTCCGATTGCTGCTGGCAGACCAAAGCCCATTGTTCCCAATCCTCCCGATGTGATAATGCTGCGGCTCTGCTTGAAACGGAAGTAGCGCGAAGCGAACATCTGCTGTTGACCTACATCTGTTACAAGTATTGCATCATCAAACTCCTTTGATACAGCATCCACCACTTCGCCCATTCTCAAATGTGGACCTCGGCGTGCGATAGCTGGTTCGATGATATCTTCTCGCTCGATGTTGTAGCATACCCTGAATTCATTGAGCCACTCCGAGTGGTCTTTCTTCGAGATATGCTTTGTAATGAGTGGCAAGGTCTGTTTTACATCACCCAAAACAGGAACATCGGCATATATTATCTTGTTTACCTCCGCAGGGTCAATCTCCAAATGTATCACTTTGGCGTTGATACCAAAATTCGATGGATCGCCCGTAACTCTATCGTCAAATCGCATACCTATGGCGATAAGCAAGTCGCAATCTTTGTTTTTGATGTTCGGGCCATAGTTGCCGTGCATACCGAGCATTCCTACATATTGAGGATGATCTGTAGGCAAGGCTGATAATCCGAGCAGGGTAGAGGCTGCGGGGATACCACTCTTCTCCAAAAACTCCTTGAGCTCCTGCTCTGCACCACCCAAAATTACACCTTGCCCGATGAGCGCCATCGGTTTGCGAGCGAAATTTATCAACCTTACGGCCTCCATGATCTGGTCGTTGTCCACCTCAGGGTATGGCTGATAGCTACGGATAAACTTTACGGGATTATACTCAAACTCTGCAAATCCCGCCTGCGCATCCTTGGTAATATCTATAACCACAGGGCCTGGACGTCCCGTAGATGCGATGTAGAACGCCTTGGCGATGGCTGCGGGAATATCCTCAGCGCGCTTGACTTGGCAATTCCACTTGGTGACCGATTGAGTGATCTCTATAAAGTTAATCTCTTGGAAAGCATCAGTTCCGAGTGTACTTGATGCCACCTGACCACTGATAAGTACGATAGGTGTAGAGTCCAGTAGGGCATCAGCCAAACCTGTTACAGTATTGGTAGCACCAGGTCCTGATGTTACTATACAGACTCCTGTGCGGCCAGTAGCTCTGGCATAACCTTGTGCGGCGTGTATTGCACACTGCTCGTGGCGTACCAAGATATGGTTTATCTTATCGCGGTAGTCATACAACGCATTATATACAGGGATGATCGCTCCACCCGGATATCCGAATATGGTCTCCACTCCCTCGGCCAAAAATGAGCGTATCACAGCCTCAGAGCCGCTGATGCGTGGCAGATCTTTTTTAGGTGTTTCTACTTCGGTATGAAAACTTGATTTCATATTTGGGTTATAGTTTTCCTTGTTTTATCTTTCTCTCTTTTCTCTCTTTTCTCTCTCTTTTGCTTAGAGTGCCTTATATCTCCTCTGGGACTATTCTCACTGCACCCTGATCCGCTGAACTCACCAAGAGTGAGTATGCTCTCAAAGATTGTGGCACTATTCTCTCTCTCTGCTTTGGTCTGTGAGTGGTCCATGCCTCCATTCTTGCCCTAAGTTCCTCTTCTGAAATTCTGAGGTTGATTGAGCGAGTAGCGATGTCGATATCTATCATGTCACCATCCTCGATAATACCAATCTCACCGCCCGAAGCAGCTTCTGGTGATACGTGACCAATCGAGAGCCCCGAAGTACCTCCCGAAAAACGACCATCTGTAATCAACGCGCAATCCTTGTCAAGATGTTTCGATTTGAGGTATGAAGTGGGGTAGAGCATCTCCTGCATGCCAGGGCCACCCTTAGGGCCTTCGTAGCGAATTACTACCACATCGCCCTTTACAACCTCTCCCGATAGGATTCCATTCATTGCCTGCTCCTGAGACTCATATACTCTGGCCTTGCCACTGAATTGCATCAACTCAGAACTTACACCAGCGGTCTTTACGATACAACCCTTACGGGCAATGTTTCCAAATAATACTGCCAGGCCACCATCCTTGAAATAGGCGTGATCCATATCTCTAATGCAACCCTCGGCATGATCCTCATCCATCTCCTTGTAGTATGTTGCCTGTGAGCCGAGGACTCTGCTGTAACGATTGGCTGGTGCGCTAAGATATATCTTGCGAGCCTCTTCAGAGAAGCTCTCCGAACCGTAATAATACTCCTGCAATGTCTCGGCAAGAGAAGTTGAATCCACACGCTTGGCTGAGGTGTCAATCAGGCCGTTCTTCGCCAGTTCGCCCAAGATTCCCATAATACCTCCCGCGCGATTGACATCCTGCATGTGGTAGTGACCATTAGGTGCAACCTTACACAATACGGGGATATTGCGTGAAAGACGGTCAATATCCTCCATCTTGAAATCTACACCCGCTTCGTGAGCTACGGCCAATAGATGCAGTACGGTATTTGTCGAACCACCCATAGCGATGTCGAGTGACATGGCGTTTTCAAATGCTGCCTTAGTCGCTATCGAGCGTGGTAAAACCGAGTCATCACCCTCGAAATAGTAACGCTTGGCATTCTCAACAATCAGTTTTGCGGCCTTCGCAAAGAGAGCTTTGCGATTCTCATGTGTTGCTACGATAGAGCCATTGCCTGGTAGGGCCAAGCCCAATGCTTCGTTGAGACAATTCATCGAATTAGCGGTAAACATTCCAGAACATGATCCGCAACCAGGACAAGCCGAGGCCTCAATCTCATCGGCCTGCTCATCTGTGCAATTCTCATCAGCCGAAAGTACCATCGCATCTATAAGGTCAGCACCTCTTCCGCGATAATTACCAGCCTCCATTGGACCTCCCGAAACAAATATCGTTGGGATATTTAGACGCATCGAAGCCATCAACATACCGGGGGTGATCTTATCACAGTTGCTGATACATACCAGCGCATCTATCTTATGAGCATTGGCCATATACTCCACACTGTCGGCGATAATGTCGCGCGATGGTAGAGAATACAACATACCGTCATGCCCCATGGCTATACCATCGTCTATGGCGATGGTGTTAAACTCTGCCGCGAAGCAACCCTCTGCCTCGATGAGAGATTTTACATATTGTCCTATCTCGTGGAGATGTACATGGCCAGGCACCATTTGTGTAAAGGAGTTTGCGATGCCTATCACAGGCATTTTCATCTGCTCCTTAGTCATGCCGTTTGCTCTCCAAAGGCTTCTCGCTCCAGCCATTCTACGACCTACGGTTGTGATGGCACTTCTTAGTTGGTGTTTCATTGTGAACTTTAGTTAGGTTAGTTCAAAGAGCCTCTCTCCATCGTGGGAGAAAGGCTCTTATATAATCAGTTTTGTATACATACATGACCTTCCTCCCGTTATCTGCACAAGACTACGAGTGATAGGTTAATAATAATATACAAACCGAAAATTGTCATATTGTCTTAGTTCTGTTTTTAATCTCTGAAAAGCAATCTTTTCGGAGTAAGTTTTGTTAAGTGCAAAATTAATAATAAAAAATATTAAAAACAAT
Source organism: Alistipes sp. (assembly GCA_017391185.1). Classification (GTDB taxonomy): domain Bacteria; phylum Bacteroidota; class Bacteroidia; order Bacteroidales; family Rikenellaceae; genus Alistipes. The sequence continues at coordinate 7,624 of JAFOZN010000294.1, forward strand.
ATATCCCCCAACTTTTTTGCATATAAAACCATTATTTTGTGACTGATTTTTGTACAATAGGTTGTTATTCAGCTATTACTAATATATTGCCGTGTGGATAATTATTCTATAATATATGCAATACGATGATTGCTATTTGTTATCTTTCTCTTCGAAATATCCTTGTTATAATGCGTTATACATCTCTTTTTGAAACGAAAAAAGCTTGTTATGCTTACATTTTGTAAGGGTTAATTTTTATGCTTCTATTTTTCTTTGTTTTTTGTTGTTTTGATCCTCTTCACTGCTTATATCCTCTTTTTTTTGTGTCCACTCAGTAGATATAGGTGAAATGATATGCCCATTGCCTATTTCTTCGTATTTAATCTTGCGATTGTGCGCCAGTTCGTTAATTATTAAGTCTGTTTTGTCTTTGTCGAGATTGAATGCTACCTCTATCTCTACTGGAAAAACGCGCCCGTAATGCTTGATGAAATCTATGACATTTGTTTTTGAAGGCCCTATTCTGCGAGGTTTTACCTTATCTGCCGATAGTCGGGATATCAGAGCCTGCATTGTCGAGAAGTTCTGATAACCCCTCAAAAATATCTTCGTGTCATCGTTTCTGATGATATATGATGGAAATCCAGTCACTCCGTTTCGTTTGCACTTCATCCTATCTTGCATGAAATCGGCCTGCGCGCTTCCAGTGGTATATTCATCTATGAATTTCGCTGCGCAGAAACCCGCTCTTGTCGCCTCTTTGATTATTATATCGATTTGCGAAGTGCGCTTACCCTCGATAAATGTAGCTTCCCTGAGTAGCCTGAGAAAGCGCTTTGCCTTTTGAGGATTCAATCTCTTTGCTGCCTTATACGCTATGTTTTGCGGAAAACTCGAGAGGTAGCGTTCTGAAAAGAGTGCAAAATTGTGTGTTGCAACGGGCATGCCGTGACGTAGCGATGCAGCATTCCAATTCTCTGCAAAAATTTGATTCGAGCGGCGCACAATCTCAAGTTTAGAGCCTTTAAGATCGTAAAGTGTTGATATGTCCTCTACGAGGCCTCCCATCACATATTCGATACGTATTTTATCCCCATAGAGGTACTCTATGGCTCTCAATACAGCATCGTTTCCCCACGACCATACGCATATGGGGTCGGTAAATTGGTAAATAGTAATATTATTCATCGAGGTACTGTTTTTCCAATGGGCGTTGCAAAATATAGGCCAAGCGGGTGTGGGATTTGTCTAAATAATGTGTCGTAGATGGTCATAAATGGCATTTAAGTTTTCTGTATTGAGTAAAATTTTGTATTTTTACCCAAAATTTTCTATTAACTATGATTTATAACGAGAGAGATATTCGTAGCCAGTCGGTTCGAGATTTGGCAGAGGCTATTTTGGTGGCTGCGCGTACTGCGCCAAAGGCAAAAGGTAGAGATTTGGTAGAGATTGCGATGATTACCGATGAGGACATCGAGCATATGTCGGAGACTATGTTGCAGATGAGTGCTGAGTCTGGTATGAAGTTTTTGTTGCGTGATGCTGCAAATGTTCTTCAGGCAGAGGCTGTTATTGTTATCGGTATCCAGACCGAGGCTTCTGAGTGTGGCCTTAACTGCGGTTATTGCGGTTATAAGGGTTGTGCAGATAAGCCAGCTTGTACACCATGTGTGATGAATGGTGTAGATGTAGGTATTGCTATCGGTGCTGCTTGTGCCAAGATTACCGATTATCGTCTCGATTCTCGCGTAATGTTCTCTGCTGGTTGGGCTGCTAAGCGTTTGCAGATTTTGGGAGAGGGTGTGGATTGTGTATTTGCCATTCCACTCAGCTCGGCTTCTAAGAATCCGTTCTTTGACCGTAAGTCCCCTCGTAAGCCTGAGCCTCAGCCAGCGCAGTAGTTTTTTGTAGAATTATAATTGAATACTATATATGGAGAGTAAAAAATCTGTGGTTTCTTCATTCGATGTTGACCACATCACACTTAGAGAGGGTTTGTACCTTCGTTCGGTATATACAATCAACGATGAACTTGCCGTTCATTCTTGGGATATGCGTTTTTGCGCACCTATGGATCACGCGCCACTTGGTTCGGGCGAGGTGCATACTATCGAGCATTTGATGGCCTATTATTTGCGTTTGGATCCTGTTATCGGTAAGAGTATCGTTTCGTTCTGTCCTATGGGTTGTAAGACAGGCTTCTACCTCTCTACCATGAATGATATCACTGCCGAGCAGATTCGTCAGGCGTTGGCTCGTGTCTATAAGCAGGCATTCCCACTTAAGAGCAAGGAGGATATTGTCGGTCTGAATGAGGTTCAGTGTGGTAATCCAGGGCTCTTTGCCGTAGCTTCGACCAACGAGGCTATGGCTAAGTATATGCGTTGTCTCTACTCTAAAGAGGAGGCTGAGGCTGCTGGTATCGGTTCTATCTATAACTGCGCTTGGTAATGAAGTATCTGGTTATTACACCCACCATTCGCGAGTATCATAATATGACGGCAGCATTGGAGGGCAAGGAGTTGCAGCATAACTATACCGTAGTGCGTTCAGGCGTAGGTAAGGCATTGGCTGCGGCTAATAGTGCGTTGGCTATCCAAAAGGATGATTTTGATCGTGTTGCGATTGTAGGTTATGCGGCTTCATCTTTGGGCCGTGAGCGAGGTCAGATTGTAGCCCCAAGAGTAGCCCGATACCACGATTGCGTCATCCCTGGCGATTTCGTTCCAGAGCTTACCGATCCTCATCCTCTGTTGGGACATGATGATGCGGTGGTGCTGACTGGCGACTCGTTTGTTGATGGAGAGATTATCACTTCTGCTATGCAGCGCCTTAATGTTGAGTCTGCACTCTTCGATATGGAGGCTACAGCTATATGTCAGGCAGCAGAACTCTTTGATCTGCCTGTAGTGGTGGTTAAGATGGTCTCGGATATTCCTCAGCAAGGCGATACCGAGCACTCTTATGATGAGTTTGTAGATTCGCACTCCGATTTTGGCGTGTTTGTTGATTATTTGGAGAATTTAAAATAGCCTATTTTTATGCCAATCGAGGTGATATACGGCTTGCTGTTGCCCTTTGTGGGTACTACGTTGGGCGCGGCTATGGTCTTTTTGCTAAAAGATGAGATCCCCTCATGGCTCCAGAAGTTGCTTTTGGGCTTCGCTTCAGGAGTTATGATAGCTGCTTCTGTGTGGTCTTTGCTTATCCCATCAATGGATATGACAGCCCAAAGCGGAGGTGTAGAGTGGCTTCCTGCCGTAGTGGGTTTCTTGGCTGGAATGTTCTCTCTGCTTATCTTCGACAGCCTTGTGCCACACCTTCATATCGACTCGGATAAACCTGAAGGCATGAAATCCAATCTCGGTAAGTCCTCTATGTTGGTTATGGCTGTTACGCTGCATAACATCCCTGAGGGTATGGCTGTGGGAGTCGTTTTGGCGGGAGCTATGACTCAGAGTGCGGGTATCACGTTGGCGGGAGCTTTGGCATTGGCTGTGGGTATTGCTATCCAGAATTTCCCAGAGGGAGCCATCGTATCTATGCCTTTGAAGGCCACTGTTAAGAGCCGTTGGAAGGCATTTGCCTATGGCGCAGGGTCGGGTGCGGTAGAACCCGTTGCAGCGTTAATTACGATTTTACTTATTGACTATATTGAGCCTGTATTACCATACCTCTTGTCATTCTCGGCTGGAGCTATGGTATATGTTGTGGTAGAGGAACTTATCCCCGAATCGCAGAGTGGCTCTCATTCCAACATCGCTACCATAGGCGTTGCTATAGGTTTTGCGCTGATGATGTTTTTGGATGTGGCGTTGGGGTAGTCTCTTTGCTTTAGATACGAATAATCCCTCTGATATGATTGTCAGAGGGATTTTTTATGGATGGGGTTTAGTTGTTAGATTTTGTCGATAACTCCTTTTGAGCTTGTTCTATAGCACATATCAGATTATCGGCCTCTCTACACGAAACATATACTCTGGTGTCGTAGATGTCAGTAATCTCGACAAAGTTGTTCCACTCCGAGGAGTATATCGTCACTGTTTCAAACTCTCTAAAATCGAAGAATTTTCCATAATATCCAAAGAATCCCGCAGATGCAAACAGGGGCATCATCCATCGCATCTCGCGTTTTTCGACCTTTCTGATGGATGCAATCTCTCGTACATCTATCTCCGTAGTATCCGAAATACACTGTATCTCAAGCGTCTCTTCGAGTATGGCGATACGTCTTGGTATGGAGAGTATCATCAATGCCGAGAGGGCTAACACCAACGATATGAACCACGCAGAGAAGAAACCTCCCTTGTAGAGCAGGAATAGCAATACGGCTCCAGCCACGAAGATTATAAAGGTCAACGTGGTAAGTGCCTTTGTTCTGCGGTCGGTATGAAATCTAAAGCTCTGATTCATTTTCAGCCTCGATTATTGCTTCGGCAAAGATCATATCCGAAGGCGTGGTCAATTTTATATTCTCTCGCTCTCCCTCACATAGGGCAATGACTCCACCCATCGACTCTACTACCGATGCGTCATCGGTAAACTCAGCAGAGAATGGTTGCTCATAAGCCTTACGCAGAGTCTGAGCATTAAATACCTGAGGGGTCTGTACCATACGAAGCATCGAGCGATCAATAATCTTGGATGCTTCTCCATCTATAACTCGATATGAGTCTGCTGGCGCTACAACAGGTATTACCGCATCATGCTTCTCGGCTTCGAGTATGAGTTTGATGATGAGTTTCTTACTAAATAGGGGTCTTACGGCATCGTGTACAGCAATCGTCTTGACATCATCCGAAAGGGCCTCTATGCCACTCTTTACCGAGTGAAAACGCTCCTTTCCACCCAAAGCTATCTCGTGCTTCGCAACCTCGAATCGTGCTGCTATATTTTTCCATAGCTCCACATGCTCTTGGGGTAATACCACCACAATCTGAGATGAGGGCAATGCCTCACGCATACGATTTATCGTGCGTGCCAATACGGGCTCGTTCCCCAGCATCATAAACTGCTTAGGCAATGTTCCACCCATTCGGCGACCTGAGCCGCCTGCTACTATTATTATTCCGATCTCTGCCATATAAGTTTCTTACCGAATCCAAGTCTGTTATCCGTAAACTTCATCATCTCTGCCTCCAGACGCCATAGTGATAGATCAGCCACTACGGCATAGGGAAAATCTTTGATATATCGCATCTTGTCGCCATCTATTGCTTGTTTTACCTTCCCCGTAATCTGCAAACCTTGGATCTTCCCTACGGTGCGAGTCTCCAATAGGATTGAAGCCGCTACTCTCTCATTCTCGGCCATCATCTTGCCATGATGAGTCGAAAGATCGGTAGTAAAGATAAATGCTCCGCTGGCTTTGTCGTAGGCATAAAATGCATTGCAACAATATGGCTCGCCACATGGTGTAGCAGTCGCCAGCGTTAGGACATGATGCTCGGCTATGAAGCCCTCTATTCTCTTATCTATCTCCATCTCCTATGTAGCTATTTTTTACTATTCTCGACCTTTAGCGTATCGATTTTAGGCATCTCTACGCTATCCAGTTGTGTTACTATCATGTCGGGCGTAGCTGTGCCGTTGAGCTCTGCTACGATCCTCTCTCTCAAAATCTCAAATGCCGCCATATTCTCCTTTTTGATAGGCTCGGCAGGCTCCTGAGGTACCTTTAGAGGGTTGATCGGTGTGCCGTTTTTCCAGATTCTGTAATCGAGGTGTGGACCCGTAGAGGTTCCTGTGCTACCAACATATCCGATTAACTGGCCTTGACTTACTCGACTGCCTTTGTTGATACCGGCGGCAAATTTGCTCAAATGTAGGTATCCTGTCACCAGATTGCCTGCATGCTTGATTTTTAGCGTATTACCACCTCCGCCACCCCAGCCTTTGAAGGTGACTACACCATCAGCAACGGCTCTTACAGGAGTGCCCTTAGGTGCGGCGTAATCTACTCCAGTGTGAGCTCTGTAAACTCGGTGTACAGGGTGTAGGCGCGAATATGAGAATCCCGAACTTATGCGTGAGAATTTCAATGGAGCTTTCAGAAGTTGCTTACGCAACGAAGCACCATCGTACTCCCAATACTGAATCTTATCCCCCTGTTTGAATGGTATGGCATATACCTCTTTGCCTGCGTGGTTGAACTTAGCGCCCCAAATACGGCCTATGCCGACATGAGTCGAATCAATGAGCTTCTCATCATATATCACCGTGAAGTTATCACCCTTCTGTATGCCGAAAAAATCGACTGTCCATTGGTAAATCTCCTCCATCTCGGCAGCAAGTGAGTAGGGGAGGCTATCGCGCATGATGGCACCCCATAACGAGGATTCGATGGTAGATGAACGCTTTTGGCGCTTGATTGTTACGGGTTTCTCGCCTTTGGTTATGGCAATAGAATCTTGAGTAAAATCAAATACTACGTACTCCACCACATCCTTCTCATAGACAAAATAATCCAACTTCCCCAGATTGAGCGAATCTTTTCTCAGGAATAGGATATATGGCCTATCGGCTCTTATCTGCTTTAGCGGAAATATCTCCTTTGCCGCTTTGTCCAACTGATCCACCCTTTGAGCCGAAATCCCGTACTGACCGAGTACCTTACCCAAGGTTTGTCCCATTTTGATGGTATCTTTTTTTAGCTGATAGTCATCGGCCTCAATGCCATAGAGGATTGTCTTTTTGACCTCTGGCTCTGGACTTTGAGTTACTTGTTTTTCTCTTTGACAAGCTGTGCTGAGAAAGAGAAACGATATCAATAGTAAATTTATAAATCTTCTCATAACACTACAAAATTACTAAAATATTGCAAAATACATAAGATATTCCCGTTTAAAAGATGTTTTGAGGGCTAAAAAACTCCACTTCGGTTGGATTATTGGAAATTAATCGTTATCTTTGACAAAATTGTATACCTATAAGGCCTATGGCTATGTGGTAGTTAAGGTTATTTTTCGAGGAGTCATGAAACGAATAGTGTTTAAATTATTGTCATATATCTATCGAATGGTGATCGCCATTCGTCATTGGCTCTTTGATATCAATGTGCTCAAAAGTCAAAAGTTTAATATCCCCATCATCTGTGTTGGTAACATCACCGTAGGCGGTACAGGTAAGACTCCTACGGCTGAGATGATTATCGATACGATGAAACCAACCTATAAAGTAGCACTTCTTTCGCGTGGATATGGTCGCCGTACCAAAGGCTATCGTGAGGTTACATTGGACTCTTCGTATCGCGATGTGGGTGATGAGCCATTGCAGATTAAGCTCAAATTCCCCGATGTTTTGGTGGTGGTGTGCGAGAAACGAGTTGAGGCGATTCGTAGAATCGAGGCCGAGCATCCAGAGATTAATCTCATTGTGATGGATGATGGTTTCCAGCATCGCCATGTTGATCCTCGTATCAATGTTGTGGTCTTGGATTATACTCGCCCTGTTTTTGAGGATGATTTCTTGCCTGTAGGTAATCTTAGAGATAATCTGAATTCGCTCTACCGAGCGCATTATTTCATCGTGACTAAATGTCCTGAAGATATGCAGCCACTCGATCAGCGTATGTGGCGTAAGGATCTACAATTGGTGGCTTATCAGAAGATCTATTTTACCAGAGTCGTGCCTACGGCGGCTGTGCCGTTGTTCCAGACTCCCAACCATCTTCGTGAGGGAGACGAGGTTATCGTAATGTCGGGCATAGGCAACCCTAAGCCATTTGTTAAGAGCGTTCGTAAACATTATAATGTTGTGGCCAATCTGGTATATCCCGATCATCATGTCTATACCGTAGAGGATATCGAGAAGATTGTCTCTCATATCAAGCAACACCCTAATGCCATGCTACTCACCACTGAGAAGGATGCTGTAAAGTTGCGCCGTAGTCGCCGTGTACCCGATCTGATGCGTGAAAGATTGTTCTATCAGCCTGTCAAGGTTGAGTTCTTGGAGGGCTCGGATGAGAATTTCTTCGAGACTTTGAAGAGCGATTTGCTGGGTAAGGTGCATTTGGGAGATCTTACTATTGGCGGTAATAAGGAGAATTAATAAGCAAAATATATTATGGTAAATAAGGTAATATTAGTAGGAAACGTAGGTGCCGATCCCGAGGTTCGCACTACGGAGTCGGGTGTTAAGGTTGCACGTGTGCGTTTGGCAACTACCGAGCGTTTGTTTGATCGTCAGACCAACGAGACACGCGAGCTTACCGAGTGGCATAGCATCACTCTATGGCGAGGCTTGGCCGATGTGGTAGATCGTTATGTGAAGAAGGGTAGTCAGCTCTATATCGAAGGACGTCTGCGTACTCGCGAGTGGGAAAAGGACGGTATCAAGCGTTATACTACCGAGATTATGGCAGATGATATGAAGTTGCTTGGTCGCCGTGCCGATTCTCAGCAGGGAGCTTCTGCTTCTCAGTCATCTTATCAGGCTCCTCAGCATGCAGCAACACCAGCCGTAGCACCTCAGCCTGCGGCAGTCCCCGTTGCCAATGATGATCCCGATGATTTACCATTCTAATATAATATATGGTATCATAATAAAATAGGTTGCTCCACTCGGGAACAACCTATTTTTATATCTCTATGTATCGAGAATTACTCCTCCAACTCTCTTTTCACACACTCGATTCCTACGCGTTTCAAGAGATTGAGTCCATCTTCCGAACGATAGTCATCAATATATACCACTCGCTTGATTCCTGCTTGGATAATGAGTTTCGAACACTCGATGCATGGCGCAGCCGTAACGTAAAGTGTCGAGCCATCGCAATTATTGGCACTCTTTGCTACCTTGGTGATAGCATTTGCCTCGGCGTGCAGTACATAAGGCTTGGTCTTACCCGTAACCTCATCCTCGCAGATATTCTCAAACCCAGCGGGTGTTCCGTTATATCCGTCTGAGATAATCATCTTATCCTTGACGATGAGCGCACCTACCTGACGGCGCACGCAGTATGAGTTCTCTGCCCAAATGCGAGCCATGCGCAGATAACGCATATCCAATTGTCTGAGTTTCTCCTCTTCGTATCCCATTTGACTCTAATTTTCTTCGTCAATAAAAACCTTCTTTACCGCCTCCAAGTATCCATAGCCATAGATGTTGCATGGCTGCAGGTAGCTTGTCTCTGTCCACTCGTTCCAACTATTTATAGTGATTAGTGGCGTGCGCTCTGGGTACTTGTCTGCGTGGGCCTTAGCCTTGCGCAGAGCCTCTGCAAAAGCTTCAGGAGTGTTGTTCTTCATCACCGCGCTATGCACCGTACGAGGACTATTGTCCCAACCTATGCTGACGTGAGGATAGTATGTGAATGAATACTCTTTTTCGATTCTATTCCACTCCTTCTCTACATCATCCATAATCTGCTTGTAGTCGCGGTTTACATCCGTGAAGTGTACAAATTGGTAGTGTGTCGAACTGTTGAATCCGAGCGTTCGTATAAAGTCATCCTGAGGATTCTCGCTCTTTGAAGCATCCAAACCACTATAATTGAGGTTTATCGCCCACATAGCAAACTGCAACTCCAAATCTGGGAATCCCGCCTTGCGTACCTCTTTGCGGAACCACTTTAGGGCATCTATTGTCTGCTCCAAGCCACCCAAGCCATTGATCAGATTAGGTAGATCATAGACCATAAATACAGGCTTACCATCAATCTTGTAATACTGAGGGTGCTTAAAATACATCTCTATGTTGCGTAAGCAAATCTTCTCAAACTCCTCTCTGTCAACCTTACCCTGCCAGATCACATTGTTCTCGTTGTACTTAGCCAGACGTGTGTCCCAAAGGTTGAGTACATCGTGGTTAGCCCACATTAGGTAGAACTGCATCTTCTCGACATTCTTGGCTTTGAGGAATCCGTTGTTGAGAGTTGTCTCCATAAATGGACGTCCATCATACCAATACCAGTCGAAGATAAATACATTCACACCATGCTTCGTAGCCTGATCAATCTCCATCTCCATTACGGCAGGATCGGCCTCGTTGATATAGCCCCACAATGGCTTACGATCCCAATAGTGACCAGGGTTGCGCTGCTGCATGGTCATCACCGTCTCCCATTCACCTATACCCATCGGCCAAAAAGGTCTTAGACGTACATCGTCCGAGGCGTAGGCAGGGTAGAGAAATGCTGCTACATCATATTTGCGCTTTGTCTGGCTCTGTGCCTGTGCTGAGTTTGCAATACCGCACAAAGTCAATACGGTTAAGGCAAATAAAATAATACGGTTTCTCATGACTGTGACTCGTGTATTTTGAAATCGTTATTCTTAGCTTGGATTCTCTGTCTTATTACAAACCCTTGCCGTGGCAGTGCTTGTATTTCTTACCACTACCGCATGGGCATGGATCATTACGACCAACCTTCTTCTCGGCTACCATAGGTGCTGGCTTGCTCTTATCGCCCTGACCTGCTGCCGCAGCTGCCGCCATGCGCGATGCCTGCAACTTATTTACATCTACCTTAGCCTTCTGCTGACGCTCCTGCTGAACTGAGTTAGGATTGTTCTCTCTTACAGGAATGTAAGCCTTGTCAAGAATAGCCAATGCTTCGCGATTAACCTTCTCCAACATCTTAGAGAAGAGGTTGTAAGACTCCAATTTATAGATCAAAAGTGGATCCTTCTGCTCGTATGTAGCATTCTGTACACTCTGACGCAAATCATCCATCTCTCTTAGGTGCTCACGCCAAGCATCATCGATGGTGGTGAAGAGTACGATCTTAGCAAATGCCTTATAGATCTCATGGCCATCCGTATCCTTACAACGCTGCAACTCCACAGGTACATGGAATCCCAAATGTCCGTCTGTGATAGGGAAGTGTATGTTGTTAGACATATGATCCTTATTGGTCTCATATACCATCTCCATAGTCTGGCGTACGGTATCAGCTACGGCCTTCTGGCGGCGAGCAAAGAGCTCACGAAGATCCTCTACGATAAGCTCCACCAACTCGGCATGCTTTGCTGAGTTATATTTAGCCTCATCGAACGAAGGCTTGAGTGCAACCTCGCGGATAAGCTCAAATGAGAATGACTCATAATCTGCACCCTCGTTGTTGTTAACAAAGGTCTCGGCGTAGTCATACATGATGTTGTTCAGATCAATCTCAATCTGCTCACCATAAAGCGCATGGCGGCGGCGAGTGTAGATTACCTCACGCTGAGAGTTCATCACATCATCATACTCCAACAAACGCTTACGGATACCGAAGTTGTTCTCCTCGACCTTCTTCTGAGCACGCTCAATAGCTTTGGTCATCATCGAAGCCTGAATCACCTCACCCTCTTGGATACCCATTCTATCCATCATCGAAGCGATTCGCTCCGAACCAAACAGACGCATCAAATCATCCTCCAACGATACGAAGAACTGCGAAGAACCTGGATCACCCTGACGTCCCGCACGACCTCTAAGCTGACGGTCAACACGGCGGCTCTCGTGACGCTCTGTACCGATGATTGCCAAACCTCCCGCCTCTTTAGCCTCTGGCGAGAGCTTGATATCTGTACCACGACCAGCCATGTTGGTAGCGATAGTTACCTGACCTACACGACCAGCCTCGGCTACGATCTGAGCCTCCAACTGGTGCTGCTTGGCATTCAAGACATTGTGCTTGATACCTCTGAGCTTAAGCATACGGCTCAAAAGCTCCGAAATCTCCACCGAAGTGGTACCTACCAAGACAGGACGCTTAGCCTCTACCAAACGTACAATCTCCTCGATTACTGCGTTGTATTTCTCGCGCTTGGTCTTATAGATCAAATCCTCTCTATCGTCACGAGCAATAGGGCGGTTTGTAGGGATTACCACAACATCCAACTTGTAGATGTTCCAGAACTCCGAAGCCTCAGTCTCGGCAGTACCTGTCATACCTGCCAACTTATGATACATACGGAAGTAGTTCTGCAAAGTAATTGTAGCAAAGGTCTGGGTTGCAGCCTCTACCTTTACTCGCTCCTTAGCCTCGATAGCCTGATGCAGACCATCCGAGTAACGGCGACCATCGAGGATACGACCTGTCTGCTCATCTACAATCTTGACCTTATTATCCATCACCACATACTCTACATCCTTCTCAAACATTGAGTATGCCTTCAAGAGCTGATTTACTGTATGTACACGCTCCGACTTGATAGAGTAGTCGTTGATCACCTCATCCCTCTTCTGAGCCTTCTCCTCTGCTGAGAGCTCGCTCTTCTCCAACTCGGCAATAGTGCTACCGATGTCTGGAAGTACGAAGAACTTATCCTCGTTGAAGTATTTCGAGAGTGCCTCATGTCCCTTGTCGGTAAGCTCTACCGAATTGAGCTTCTCATCGATTACAAAATAGAGCTCATCGGTAATCTCTGGCATGCGGCGGTTGTTATCCTGCATGTAGATATTCTCAGTCTTCTGGAACTGTACCTTAATACCCTGCTCCGAGAGGAACTTGATGATTGGCTTATACTTAGGCAATCCCTTGTGTGCACGATAGAGCAATACGCCACCCTCATCTACCTTACCTTCGCTAAAGAGCTTACGAGACTCGGCTACAAGCGCAGTTACCATATTCTTCTGCAAGTTGTAGAGGTGCTCAATCGAAGGACGATACTGCTCAAAGAGCTGGTCATCACCCTTTGGTACAGGACCTGAGATGATGAGTGGAGTACGAGCATCATCAATCAATACTGAGTCCACCTCATCGACAATAGCGAAGTGGTGCTTGCGCTGTACAAGATCCTTTGGCGAAGATGCCATGTTGTCACGCAAGTAGTCAAAACCATACTCGTTGTTTGTACCGAATGTGATATCTGCCAAATATGCCTTGCGGCGAGACTCCGAATTAGGCTGGTGCTTGTCGATACAATCTACCGAGAGTCCGTGGAACTCATACATAGGGCCCATCCACTCTGAGTCACGGCGCGCCAAATAGTCATTCACCGTAACTACATGCACACCCTTACGAGCCAATGCGTTGAGGAATACTGGCAAAGTAGCCACCAAAGTCTTACCCTCACCAGTGGCCATCTCGGCAATTTTACCCTTGTGCAAAACGACACCACCGAAGAGCTGTACGTCGTAGTGGATCATTTCCCACTTCAGGTCGTTACCTGCAGCTACCCAATGTGTGGCATAGATTGCCTTGTCATCCTCGATAGTGACAAAGTCTTTCTTAGCTGCCAAGTCTCGGTCAAAGTCGTTGGCAGTAACTACTACTGTCTCGTTCTGAGTAAAACGGCGAGCTGTATCCTTCATGATGGCAAATGCCTCAGGCAGGATCTCATCCAACTTCTGCTCAATCTTATCATCAATACGCTTTGTAGTCTGCTCAATATCCTTAGAGATCTTCTCCTTCTCGGCAAGAGTCGTATCAGGATGCTCCAATTTTACCTTCTGCTCGGCGATGTGAGCCTCATCAGAGGCGATGAAATCAGCAATCTGCTTCATCAACGCAGCACTATGCTCACGCAACTCATCATTCGAGAGTCGCTCGATAGAAGGATATATATCCTTGATCTTCTGAACGTAAGGCTCAATCTGCTTACGATCTTTGTCGGTCTTAGAACCGAAGAATAATTTAATAATGTTACTAACTATATCCATAATTGTTTGATTTTTCTCTCTAAATCTGTTTAATGCGCAAAATTTATCCTACAAAAGTAATGAAAACTTTTTGTAACCCCAAATATTTACCGCTTAACTCGTTGTTTTTGAACGTAAATAGCTATGATTTTTCTCTATTGGAGGAGTGTAGATGTGGCTATTGCTTTTTAGGGAAGTGAATTTTACTTTTCCCCATCTCTTTCGATGTGGATAGAGCGATACCTCTGTTACCCTGTTTATCTACCGCGCAGTAGAAGTGATATACCACACCTTTGTACTTTATCACACATGGCTTGTGGGCATATTGGGCGTCAAACTCCTCTGATGGCTCGATGAGAGGTTCTCCCTGCCAATCGGTCCAATTTACCAAATCATACGAGCAAGCAAATGAGTCCCATGCCTTGCCAGAATTCTCCTTATCCCAACCAAAACCAAAGTAAAACATTACCCACAGTTTACCCATGCGTTGCAGATATGCATCACCCGTAATGCCACGATGATGATCTATCATGGGGTCTTTGCCATAGCGTTTCCAATTAAGCATATCATTGCTTGTTGCCATACCTATGCGCTCGGCATTGCCTTTGGCGTTGTAGTACATCACAAATTTGTCTCCGCTTAGCTTTTTTCTATCCTCTATGATAGTGCTTTTGTATATGGTCCTGTTATCCCACCAATTAGCATCCTTATCTTTGGGCGAAAGTACGGGTTGCGCCAATCGCTCCCACTCTTTTACTATGGTTGGATCATCTGTGTTATAGGCCATTCCGACAGCCAAAGTGCCACTCTCATAACCTTTACCATTACCACCCAGATAGCTCATCCAGTAGCTATCTGCGTAACGCTTAATCTTGTATGATCCACCCCATTTGGTATCGATTAGCGATAGGTATCCTGCCTTCTGGTTGCTGTCCCAGTCGCTATCGGCTGTGAAGCTCATTACTCTACCCTCTGTGGTCCACTCCAACAGATTTTTGCTTGATGCCATCCAAGTCTCATAACCACGTCCATCGAAGATGATGTAATACATATACCAAGAATCGCCCTTGCGAAATATGCTGGGGCTGTCGGTCATCTTGCCATCTGGTGCAGTTATTACCAACCCGTATTTGTGTGAGGTTTTTATCTCTTTGAATACCTCTTCCATAGTCTCTTGTGAGACGTTGTTTTGAGCGAATGAGGAGAGTGTAGCAAAAAGTGCTACAAACATAACCAAGATAAACTTTGTTGTTATGGTGTAGTTACGAGGGTACATAGTAGTAGTTTTTATAAGTTGTTTTCTCCTTCATTTTTCTCTAATTGACTCAGGATTCTGCGCCCTACGGGGCACTCTTCGCACCTTCTCGATTTGCAATATTCGAATGATAGTTGCAGCAGAGCCTGACTGTCAAATGCCGTTTGAGCAATTTTGCCATAGCTGTTCCATTGTGAGATGATGGAGTTG
>JAFOZN010000295.1 GCA_017391185.1 Alistipes sp.
GTTGTACGATTCGTCCACATTTTTCACCGTCTTGTAGTCGGCCGTATGTGCCGATGTACGGCTCACGATGTGCTGGTCCATATTGAGCTCCAGCGCATAGTCGCCATAGTATGCCTGATGCTTGATGAGCTTGCCCGATGAGGTCTCTACAATCTTGTCGCCATTGTCTTTCATAAACGTGAGCAACTTGTGGTATGTGTCATCGTTGTAGCATACAACTTTTACATAAGACGCCGCATCATCTTTTCCCATTTGTACTGCGATGCTGTAGTCGTTACGGCCTGGGCGTAATTCTTCGTATGCATCAGCGATGATTGCCAATATATTGAAAGTCGTATTCCATCCGTTGACCTTGCGTATAGCCCAGGTATTGGTCTCCCCGTCATACTTAAAACCATTTTCCTTGAACTCCTTCTTGTCGAATTTAAGATATTTTGAATAGGGGAGTTCTTGTGCATTGGCAACTATAGCCATGCACAGAGCGAGAGTTAGTATTAAAACTTTTTTCATAGTTAAATAATGTAATTTTACCAGCGGGTAAAGATATTTTGATATTCTCGAAGTATCAAATAAAATAATCCTACATTTTAGCCTATATAGCGTGTCAAAACTTGGTAATAATAGCAAATGTAAACAGAAATGTAAACACAAAAGTTTGTATAGCTACATCTAATTTATGTATTTTTGCAAAATAGTATAATTACAAATGAAGAAGAATATGAGTTTGCCTCTTTGGGTGAAAAAAATATTAATGCTCCACGCATTCGTGGTGATATGCTGTGTGAGCTTTGCCAACGATAATCTTTTTGGCCAAGCGAGGAAGTTGCAACGAGACGGAAAGTATGATGAGGCTATCGAGGCTTTTAGAAATTACTTGTTGCAACCGATCGATGAGGAGGATTTTGGCAAAGAGCAGATGGTTATCTACACCGATGCGTTGGTGCAACTGATGAATACCTACCAAAGTAAAGGTGAGCCAGAAGCATTCATATCGACTATTCAGGAGATATTCGAGGCCTCTGCAATCTTGCAAAAACAGTGCTTGAGGGATTATTATTCTGTGTTGGGCTATGCTTTGTCGCGCACAGAGAGAATGAATGAGGCGGAAGATACGATGTTGAAGACATTCACCATCCCACTTCATCACGCCACCCCCGAACGATATTTTCGTGATTATGCTTATGCCGCAGCGGTCTTTTACAGCAATCCCGATTATCAAAAAGAGGTGATTGATTGGTGTCAGGAGGCATTGTTGCAAGCCCAATTATGTGAGAATACATCTGGAAAGCAGTGGGTAACAGCCATGTTGGGCTCACTCTATAAGCGCGGTGGACATCTTAATAAGGCTTTGGAACTTTTCCAGCAAAGTAAAGCGGAGGCGCAACAGAGGGGTGATGATCTGGGTGTGCTCAATAGCTTGCATATGTTAATAGATCTATTCCTCTATTGGGATGTGGCTGAGTATGCTAATTTGTATGCGTCAGAAGCTGTGCGGGTGGAAAAGAGTATGACGGTAAAGAATCCAATGGTTTCGGCACAAACCTATATAAACAAGGGGCGTGCGCTGCAACAACTCGGTGAGGTTGATTCAGTTGCTTTCTTTACTGAGATGGCGCGAGAGTTATGTCGTGCGTTGCCTTATAATAGTGGTATGGTGGATGTTGATCTTTTGCATGGCATCTATTTGATTGCAAAGGGCGGAGATTCACTCCATTTGGGTATTCAAGAGTTGCAGCAGGTGACTCAGCAGGCGACAGTTGCAAACCAAGCAAAGGCGTATCACAAGTTGGCGCAAACTTTTTTGAAGAACAAGCAAAACGACTTGGCTGAGACGGCGTTGGAGAGCATGTATTCGTTGCTCAGCCAAACCGATTCGCCGATCTATATCCATTTGGACTACGAACCTATTATTAATCACTATATCGAGAGTAGGAATCAGCCCAAGGTGGAACAATATACAAGGATGATGCTCCGAGAGCAGCAGGCCTTAAAGGAGAAGCAACTAAACTTTAATCTTGTCGAGGCCATCGTTGAAATGCAAACCCAGAAACAGAGGCAAGAAATGACGATTATGCAACTTGAACAGACCAACCAACGTCTTTGGTTTTTGGTATGCGCAATCTTGTCTGTTGTCTCTATTTCTGTGATCATCGCTCTGCTTTTTTACCAGAAAAGACAGCATAAAATCCAGATGAAGCGTGCCGATGAAAAGCTTGCCCAGATGGTTCAAAAGCTCAATCAAACAACTGCTGAAAAAGAGGTGATATCGCAGGAGATGGATAGTATTATGAGCGACAAGGATAATCGCCAAGAGATAGAGACATTGACTCCTTCGGTGCTCCATAGAAATGGTGAATCCCGATTCCGTCAACGCTTCGACCTGCTTTATCCACTATTTATGGCTCGACTCCGCGAAAGGGTGCCAACCATTACTCGCCGTGAGGAGCTTCTCTCGATGCTTATTGTTCTGAAGCAGGATAATAAGGAGATTGCAGAGTTGTTGGCTATTGCTCCACGAAGTGTGTTGATGCTTCGCCACCGATTCCGTCAGAAGATAGGAATGGCAGTCGATAGTTCGCTGGAAGATTTTATTGAAGAGGTTTTGAGCATCCCCAATAGCTCGGTCGATACATCTGCCGATCAGCCAGAATAGTCGTAAGTGACGTGAGAGTTTAGGGTTATTACTATTAGATATTATATATAGTTTAGAGTTGTTATAGATCTATCTCATGTTGCAACCGAGCAGAGTGAGTGCTGAATGGTAACTCTAACGAAAAGTCGATTTTTGATTCACATTTTGGTGTAAATAGGTGGATTTTATGTCTAAAAAGCTCGGATGTAAACCAAAATGTATACATCCGTTTCTGTGTAGGCATATTATAGTTTCGTAATTTTGTAGGCTGTATAGGAGAGATTGTAATAGATTTTTAATATAAGTTCCATAATAAATGGCAAAAGAGAATAAAAATATTCCCCAATCAGATGTTGGCGATGAGCAGGGTGGCTTGCAGGGTAAGCGTTGTCTAAATTGTGGGGCGGAGCTTGTGGGGCATTATTGCCACAACTGCGGACAAGAGGTTATGAGTAAGACGCTGACCGTTACGGGATTCGTGTTGGCATACCTCGATAATGCCTTTTTGTGGGATTCGCAGTTCTTCAAAACGCTCTGGACTTTGATTCGCCGTCCGGGCCATTTGACCAAGGAGTATAACGCGGGAAGGTTAATCTCGCAAGAGCATCCTCTTAAACTCAATATGTTCTTGCTCTTCATCTTTGTCACGCTATTCGTATTTTTTGCGAGTGGAGATAAGATGACCGAATCGGTGTATAATCTGACAAACGATGAGAGAGTTTTTGCGGGTGCTCAGATCCAAATGTTGGTCGATGATGCAGAGTATGCCCAGAAAATGGCAGAGAGCTCACGAGATACTGTGCTTTTGTCTGCCCCATTGTTTTTGGCAAATGATTACCCGCAAATCATAAGCAACTTAGAGACAAAGGAGGATACTCAGGGTGAGGGGTTGGATAAATGGTTGGCTGTCGTTCCGCAGGTGTTTATCGAGGATGAGGTTATTGTGGCAGATGATAGCGGTTACTATCATTTCAACCCAGAGGCGGAGGCAGGTGATAATGGATTGGCACTATTGGTTATGGTTTGGGATGTGGTGGCAGATATTACATCCAGCTATTTCCCCATGCTGTTGTTGCTTACTGCGCCGTTCCTCTCATTCTCGTTGAGGCTTGTTCAGCGCAGGAGTAAAATCCCTGTGATAAATCATTTTATCTTCGCCTTGCACTATACGGCATTTTTGGAGTTTTTGATGGTATGTGTTTATGTGGTCTATCTAATCTTTGCTCCACCGATGCAGATGTTGGAATATGTGATGATGAGTTCTTGCGTATATCTGGCTGTCGCTTATCGCAGAGTTTACGCAACTAATTGGATTAAAGCTATTGTAAAATCGCTACTCACAAGTTTA
>JAFOZN010000296.1 GCA_017391185.1 Alistipes sp.
GATTTTACGCCGCCAGAAATCCAGCGTGCATCTCTTGCCGGAGTCATTCTGCAGATGGCTTCGCTCAACCTGCCGCCGCTGGGAAAATTCCCGCTGGTGGATGAGCCTGCGCCCGCATTGATCCGGGAAGGTTATCGGGCTTTGGATGATATCGGTGCGGTTGCCGGACCGGATCATCGGATCACAAAACTGGGCCGACTGCTCTCTTCCATGCCTGTTGACCCTCATCTGGGAAAGATGCTTTTGGAGGCAAAACAGAAGAAAGTTCTTGCGGAAATGCTTGTGATCACAGCATTTTTGAGCATTCAAGATCCCGCCGAACGTCCCTTTGAGAAGGCGGCAGAAGCTGATAATGCACACCGGAAATTTGCTTCTGATAAATCAGATTTTCTCGGTATTCTGACCTTGTGGAACTCCATGCGTAAGGCTTATTCCGAGGCTGGCGGCTCCTACCAGGCGGTGCGGCGGTTCGCGAAAACAAACTACTACAACTACCGTCGTTTGCGCGAGTGGGAAAACCTTGTCGACGATCTCAACGATGTTCTGATGAAGCATCTCGACATAGAGCTACCTCGCGAGTTCATAACTCGATTCTTGGGAGAGAACTCTACCCCATCGAACATCATCGAGATCCCTACTTTGGCGGAGGCAATAGGCGCAACAGGCAAAAAGTTCGAATACATACTCTTCGATGCCTGCTTCATGGCAAACGTGGAGGCTTTGTATGACTTAAGAAACAGTAGTAAATATATCGTAGCCTCACTGTGCGAGATTATGGGTAAGGGATTCCCATACGAAAAGATGATTCCATATCTATTGCAAAACAAAGGCAAAAGCTACGATCTGGCTCAGGCTGCCAAGAGTTTTTATGAGTATTACAAGCAGGTAAGTCAAAGCGGTGGAGTTTACACAGGATCGATTGCGGTAGTCGATTGCTCTCAGTTGGATGCTTTGGCAAATGCCATGCGCAAGGTAAATCAGGCTATCGAAGATCTTGCGGAGCCGAACAAACTCCAGACATATGATGGCGGAACAAATCATCTGTTCTTCGATCTTGGGGACTACGTGAATCAGGCATGCAAGGATCAGACAAACAAGCAGGCGTTTGAGCAGCAACTAAGAAATACGGTTGTAACAAAGTTTACGCTCGATAAATTTTGGTCTTCCTACATTAATGCCAACTTCTACCCTGTAAACACTGAGGTATTTTCGGGACTCACGACCTCTGCTCCGTCTCGACTTTGCAGAGAGTCATACCCACAGACGGCATGGTATAAGGCGACACATTAACCAACAAAAAAGAGGCTTCGCGAAGCCTCTTTTTTATTGGTTTATCGACTATTCGTAGCGACCACTCTTCAGGCGATCAACCTCCTCATGTGTGAGGAAACGCCACTGGCCACGCTTGAGATTCTTCTTGGTGATACCAGCGTAATATACTCGATCAAGTTTCAAGACAGTATAACCCAAGTGCTCGAAGATACGGCGTACGATACGGTTACGACCAGAGTGAATCTCGATACCAATCTCGGTCTTCGAGTCGCTCACATAAGCCACCTCATCAGCATAGATCTCACCATCCTCCAAAGTGATGCCCTCTGTCATAAGCTCCATATCGGCACGAGTGAGTGGCTTATCGAGTGATACCTGATAGATCTTCTTCTTCTCGTGTGAAGGGTGTGTAAGCTGACGTGTGATGTCACCATCGTTTGTAAAGAGCAACAAGCCCAAACTATTCTTATCCAATCGACCTACAGGATATACTCGCTCGGCACAAGCGCCTTTGATAAGATCCATCACAGTCTTATCGGCGTGAGGATCCTCCAAAGAGGTCACATATCCCTTTGGCTTGTTCAATACCAAATAGACCTTCTTCTCGCCCTGCACCTTAGAGTCGTTGAACTTAACCTCATCAGATGACTTAACCTTAACACCCAACTCGGTCACGATAACACCATTTACCGTCACCAAACCAGCCTGAATAAAGCTATCTGCCTCGCGGCGTGAGCAGAGTCCCGACTGAGCCAAGAACTTATTCAAGCGAATATCGCCTGTCTGCTTGGCAGCATATTTTGGGTAAGAACGCTGTGCATCATCCTTTGGACGGAAACTACGCTTCTGACCACCACCTGCTGGCTTAAAACCACCACGCGCTGCATCACCTCGCTGAGACTTGAACGCTGGCTTGTTACCGCCCTGACGGCGATCCTGTGAGCCATACTCAGAACGTGACTCCGAACGTGGAGAGAAACGTTGCTCTGAACGTGGTGCAAAACGCTGCTCCGAGTGAGACTCCTCACCTGAGAATGAACGCTCCTGAGAGTTGTAGTTTCTACGTGCTCCATAGCTGCGCTCCTGACGATCCTGACGCTCTTGACGCTCATAAGGCTTTCTTGTGCCACGGCTCTCCGAACCGCGAAGGCGATTGTCTGCCGAGAAATTAGGATTGTACGATGCACGCTTGGCACCAAACTCCGAACGATGACCCGCTGGTCTTTGCCCCTCGTTGTCGGCATCACGCTGAGGACGGGGACGACGCTCGACCTGCTCCGCCGAAGAGATACGCTGACGCTTGTCGCGACCAAATCGTGAAACAGCGAATGTCGAGTCTTGCTTATTGTTTTTCATATACTTAAAATTGATTTTTTGCGGTGGCAAAGGTACTCTAATTTTTCTTCCTATCAAGCAATTAGCACTCCATTTAACGATAAAATAACGCTTCGAGCTATATTTGGGCTTCAATAAACCAGATTATTATTAACTTTACAACCCAAAAGGAGTCAGAAAATGAAGATGAACAGAGAAATACTTCGTATTGCCATACCCAATATCATATCCAACATCACCGTTCCGATAATGGGTATCGTGGGAACGATGATTGCTGGTCACTTGGGCGACACAGTCTCGACTATAGGATCATTGGCGATAGGTGTAACCATCTTCAACTTCATCTATTGGAATTGCTCCTTCATCCGCATGGGTACCAGCGGTATCACGGCACAAGCCTACGGCGCAGGCGATAAGCACACCACCACGTTGATGCTGGCGCGAGCCATAGCCGTGTCGTTGGCGGTGGGAGTGCTGATGCTCATACTGCAAAAACCACTTGGTTTGGGTGCGCTCAAGATTATGAACGGTGGCGAGATGGTTGCTGAGTATTTCTTTGCCCGCATTTGGGCTGTGCCTGCAGGAGTATTGCTTTTTGGTCTGAATGGATGGCTTACGGGCATGCAGAATGCCGTAATACCGATGGTGGTTGCAATCATCGTCAATCTTATCCATATCGCATGCAGCCTGCTCTTCGCCTTTCGGTTTGATATGGGCATTACGGGCATAGCCTACGCCTCGGTGGTGGCTCAATGGACGGGTGTGGCACTTACCGCACTAATCACTTGGTGGCGTTACAGCCATGAGCTTGTCCGCATCACATGGCACGAGGTGGTGGAGTGGCAAGCACTCAAGGAGTTCTTCTCGATCAACCGCGACATCATCATCCGCACGCTCTGCTTGGTGGCTACCTACACATTCTTCACCGCAGCCTCGGCACGCATGGACGATCCTACGATACTTGCCGTCAACACCATTCTGATGGAGCTATTCACCCTATTCTCATACATGACCGATGGCTTTGCCTACGCCACC
>JAFOZN010000297.1 GCA_017391185.1 Alistipes sp.
GAATGCCAATGCGATCCACATCCAGATCGTATTTCCCATGAATGTGGGGAATGCGCAACCGACTAAGATGCCGTTGAAACCCCACAAACCCTCGTGGCCATCCTTCTCAGGCAAAGAGAGCAGATAGCCCGTAGCCGTAGAGACCATCAAACCGAGGAGTGCGCCCCATGCCACGTTGCAATTATCCGACATGCAGGCACCCCAAAAGATTCCAGCGATGAAGAAAAGTCCTGTCCAGGAGTTCCCCTGAAACATCACTTGGCCTGCACCTCTGAGCAGGACCTTCAGAAAGCCGAAGAGCCCGCGATCAAAAAATGTTGATTGTAAGTTACTTGTCATAAATTTTGAATTTTGAACTGACGCTGCGGAGCGAGAGCAGAGGGTGCTTGCACACTTTGCCGAGCCGCGAGGAAGAAACGCCGATTCATTCGGCGTAATTTTGAACACCCTCTGCCTATCTCCATCTAAACTCCTCAGGCAGAGGCTTGCCTTTGACACAAAGCCTTACCAAAGAGCAGAATCTTCTCACCTCGTCTTTAACATCTATACTACTCACGCCCAAGACTTTGAGTTGCAAGCCGCAAGCGTTGGGCAGTCGCCCTACGCCCGACATAAGCTGCTGGGAGAAGTGGTTTTGGCTCAGATGATATATCTCATCGGCAAGGTTTTGTGGCGTGAGTACCACCACGCTTGCCCAAATATCATATCTGCCCATTATGCCTACGCTTTGGGGCGAGAGGGTGTGGGGTGATATTATCATGCGCTCCGAGAAGAGTAACTTTTCGTCAATGCCCGTAGCGCGACTTTGCAGATTCAGCTCCCCAAACTCGAAACTCTCACCATGAAATTTACGCCCCGAAAAGTATATCTCTGCCCAGAGTAGTGTTGCCGAAGGCGAGATTGTGATGTGCGTATGGTTGAGGAATCTACTCCCCCGACAAGGTATGGTCGGTTGGGGCAGATACTCCAAATAAGCCTCATCCTCCAAGCGAATATAGGTCCGCATCTGAGCCGAGCCTCCGTTCATCTCTGCAACTTTTGTTGCAGCGCCTGTCGAGATGTGCGCCATCGCCCCACGCTTTAGGCTAAAATGCTGCTCAAAGCTATCTGAGGAGAGGATTGGCCCTCCCGAAGAGAGAATATAGACGCATGGCAAGAGGGGCATTTCCCGATCAAAATATAACTCTTGTTGCACGATTAGGGGTGCGCGCCTCTCCCAATGGCGCATTATGCTGCGCCCTTGGCCGTTGAGCTCGAAGCCCAAATTTAGGAATCCTCGCCTATGTGACGGTGGCCTCGATGTGGGCTTTTGGCTATGGTTGAAGAGTATCTGCTCCATCACTTTTTCATGTCGAAGAGGGCCATGTGGCGTATCAAGTCGGTAAGCTCTTGGATACCTTCGCCCGTAAAACAGTTGGTCATCACAAACGGCTTCTCTCCGCGCATGGCCTTAGAGTCCTCGCGCATCACATCGAGCGAAGCCTTGACATAGGGCGCAAGGTCGGTTTTGTTGATTACCAGAATATCCGAGTGTGAGATACCAGGCCCATCCTTGCGGGGTATCTTGTCGCCCGCCGCCACATCTATCACATAGATGAAGAAATCGACCAGCGCGGGGCTGAATGTGAGCGTGAGGTTATCCCCTCCCGACTCGATGAGGAGTATGTCGGCATCGGGGAAGCGAGACTCCATCTCCTCTACGGCACTCAGATTCATCGAGGGATCCTCTCTGACGGCTGTGTGGGGGCATGCACCCGTCTCCACACCTATGATACGCTCCTCGGAGAGTATGCCTTTGAGGATTTTGCGTACGTGTTTGGCGTCTTCGGTGGTGACCACATCGTTGGTGATAATGAGCACTTTATAGCCCATATCTATCAGGCGCGGTGTGATGGCCTCTATGATGGCTGTTTTGCCCGATCCCACAGGCCCGCCTATACCTATTCTGCAAGTGTTACTCATGCTCTTTTTTTGAATTATTTAGTTCATAAACATCCTCATCTCTCCCCTCTCGTGGAGTGAAGAGAAGATATCTGCCTGAGGTGCAAAAGATTGCATCTGACTAAGGCTCAGGCCGCTAATGTGGGCAAACTGCTCATCTGCCGAGTGGCTCAACTCTTGCAGGATGCGTTGTGTGGTCAGATGCGAGATCCTGACACAACGCAATGCGGCATTGAGTACGATGCTGAGCGAGCCGTAGCTCTGTGCCACAAACAACTCCCTCTGGCCTAAGCCCGCAGCGCTGAACAAAAGTGCCTGCGATATGGCGTGGTTGCCCGATGTTAAGCCTTGTTTTACTCGCTCTGCCCAGCTTATTAGTAGCTCCTCTTCGGGCATCAAGATAAGGCTTAGCTCGGCGAGTTTGCGCCCCATGCGAGTGGACATGAGACGTTGCTCGGCTGAGAGTTTACAAGCCGTAAGCTCCCTGTCGGCAAGCAGAGCCTCCTCTATGTTGCCTTTGCGCAGAGTGTGCAGCGCAGCTACGCAATCGCTCTTGAGCATCTGATTGAGCGTGGCTTGGGCATAGCTCTTGAGCGTTGGCTCGTCCTCTACTACGCCGTATCCCGCTGCACTCTCCAACGCTGCCGAGAAGGAGAATCCTCCCACGGGCAGAGCCGAGTCGCAAAACTGCACCAGATGCCATAGTTTACCTGTCGCATCACTCATGGCTGTGGCGGTGTTGCTCTACTGAGCCTAAGAGTCGGCGCACCTCATTGGGTGAGAGGTGGGGAAGCAACTCTTCGGCTGGGGTAAATGAGTAGCTGACAAATGGGAAATGGTGGGTGCTGATGACACTCTGCATCACCTTCCGATCTACCGTCATCGGCACATATATCTTATTCTCTTTGACCACCGCAGGCCAATGCTGATTACCCAGAGCGTGGCCTATCTCCACCGCCAACGAGATAATCTCGGTGGGGGTGAGTAGAGTTATATCACTCAGATCGAGCGTCATGATCTGACTCAGCTTTAGACGTATTGCCACGATGCGCCCAGCCTCGGCATAGAGTATATCTCCATCCTTTATGGGGGTGTGACGCCTCAGGGCAATGGCATACTCCTCTCCACTCTCGGAGCGAGCCAAAAAGCGACTGCGCTGAGCCTGCCACTCCTCCAAGTCGATATACTCGACTTGGGAAGTGGCAGAGCGCTCTCTCCACTCCGAGGAGTGCAGATTGCCTATGATCTCTTTGAAAATCTCCATACGCTGAGTCGTTAGCTGAAGAAGTAGAGCTGCGCCAGAGAGGCCTTCTCGATAGGCTTGGCCGAACATTTTATGCCGTTGATCATCACCTCGAAGGTCTCTGGATTGACATCTATCTGAGGCATCTTAGAGTTGAGTACCATGTTGCCTTTGGTGATTTGGCGTGTACGGCATACGGGCAATACCTCGCGCTGCAAATTGAGGCGGCGTTTTATATCGCACTCGATGGCTGCCTGAGAGACAAACGAGATGCAGGTATCTTTTAGGCTACGCCCGAAGGCTCCAAACATAGGGCGATAGAAACAAGGCTGAGGCGTAGGCAATGATGCATTCGGATCGCCCATATTTGCCCAATTTATAGCTCCACCCTTGATCACCAACTTTGGCTTTGCCCCGAAGAATTGTGGCTCCCACAAGACCAAATCGGCAACTTTGCCCTTGGCGATAGAGCCGATGTAGTCCGAAACGCCAAATGTTATGGCAGGGTTGATTGTGATCTTGGCCAAGTAACGCAAGACACGGAAATTATCGTTCTCAGGGCTGTCCTCTTTCAGGCGACCAAACTCACCCTTCATATAGGATGCCATCTGGAAGGCTCTCAAGAACGACTCTCCCACTCGGCCCATAGCCTGAGAGTCGGATGATATCATCGAGAGTATTCCCAAATCGTGCATGATGTTCTCAGCGGCCTGAGTGGCAGGGCGCACACGGCTCTCGGCAAAGGCCACATCGGAAGGGATCTGAGGATTGAGGTTGTGGCACACCATAATCATATCGAAGAGCTCCGCCTGAGAGTTTATGCCATAGGGCAGAGTCGGATTGGTCGATGAGGGCAAGACAAATGGCATTGAGGCCACTTTCAACAAATCTGGAGCGTGACCACCGCCCGCACCCTCGGTGTGATAGGTGTGGATGGTGCGTCCATCTATGGCGGCGATAGTATCCTCTACGTATCCACCCTCGTTGAGCGTATCGGTGTGGATTGCCACCTGCACATCGAACTCTTCGGCAACCCTCATCGTAGAGCGTATTGCACCAGGGGTTGAGCCCCAATCCTCGTGAATCTTCAATCCGCACGCTCCCGCCTTGACCTGCTCGGCTACTGAGGCCTCAACAGAGCAGTTACCTTTGCCGAGCAAACCGATATTTACGGGTAGATCCTCTACGGATTTGAGCATCATCTCGATATTCCACTTGCCCGAAGTGATGGTGGTGCCGTTGGAGCCATCGGTAGGGCCTATGCCACCGCCAAAGAGGGTGGTGATACCGTTGCTCAGCGAAGCGTAAGCCTGCTGAGGCGAGATCATGTGTACGTGGCCATCTATAGCGCCTGCCGTAAGTATCAGATGCTCGCCTGAGATGGCATCTGTCGAAGCTCCCGTCACCAGACATGGATCTACGCCCGACATGGTGTTGGGGTTGCCCGATTTGCCGATTCCTGCTATCTTACCATCCTTGATTCCCACATCGGCCTTCACTACGCCCAACAGAGGGTCGAGCACTGTTACGTTGGTAATCACTATATCGAGCGACCCTTGCTCCGAGGTGATGGTGTTGGCAAGGCCCATGCCGTCACGCAAAGTCTTACCTCCTCCATACACCACCTCATCGCCATAGCGGCGCAGGTCGCGCTCGATCTCTATATAAAGGTCTGTATCGCCCAAGCGGATCTTGTCGCCTACCGTAGGGCCGAATAGGTTGTTATTCTCTTGTCGTGTTATTGTAGCCATTGGTTTTAGAGTTTAATCATGATTTTGAATCTTGAATTTTGAATTTTGGATTTCATCCTTGAACCCCGCCTTGCGCATTGCTCTGAGGGCATGTGTGTGGCGAGGATAGTATGTCGGCTTGTCCTCTTGGCCTGTGTAGCCCATAACCAGATTGTTGAAACCTATGACACGGCATTTACCTCCGTATGCGATGAGTTCAACCTCTTTTTCATCACCCGGCTCAAAACGTATGGCGGTGGTTGCTGGGATGTTCAGATGCATGCCGAATGCCGCCTCGCGGTCAAATTCCAGATAGCGATTCACCTCGAAGAAATGGAAATGAGAGCCCACCTGAATAGGTCTGTCGCCCGTGTTTTTCACTTTGATGGTGGCGCATGGTCGGCAGGTGTTGTACTCTATGTCATCGTGGGCAAGTATCACCGC
>JAFOZN010000298.1 GCA_017391185.1 Alistipes sp.
GGTGAGATTCAGTTATACTTCGCCAATGAATTTCCATACAAAACCACCTCTGAGCAGGAGATCAGCATGATGCGCTCAAAGGACAACGCTGAGAGTTGGGGCAAGGCTGAAAAGATCTCATTCAGTGCAGGCAGCAGAGACGGCATGCCCGTACCGATATATTTACCTCACAGCAAAGAGATTGCCGTAGCGATAGAGGACAATGGCATCAGAGGACGTTTCAAGCCTGTGATTGTTCGCTCGGCCAAAAATTGGCAAGATGCGCCCGTTTTAAGATCTGACCTTAGACGCGAAGAGGCTCTCGCTCCAGAGTGTGCGGTACATGATACGGTGTATGCTGGTGCGCCATATTTGATTCGCATGGGAGAGAGTCATACCCTACTCTCCATACAATCTACCGAAGGACGTAATGGCACCAACGAACGCAAAGCCAATATGCAGGTCTATGTAGGCGATAAGGATGCACGTAATTTCCGTAATCGCTCTACACCTATGCCATCCCTACCACAAAACGGCAATGCACTATGGAACTCACTTTGCCAAATAGATGACCAGCACGTCATAGCTATTATGTCAGTCAGCGGAGTAAAACAAGGAGGCATTTGGAGTGTAATAGGAAAAATCAAAGAGGTAGAGTAAAAAAGAGAATCCCGAAAGTCGCATATAACTTTCGGGATTCTTCTATTTACTTAACTTTCACTATACCCTTCTTAGATTGTCCATCTACATAGATATAGAGTGGGTCATCAAACTCCACACAACGCAGATACTCGCCATCGAATATCGCCTTTTGACGATCGAGTTGCTCTACATCCAACGCCCCATCTCCAGCCGAAGGGTTGAGCGAAAGATAACCAACTCCAAGCGAAGTGACATTCTGGAAGAAGTGAGTACCCTGACTCGACTCTATATTGAAATTAGGCAAAGCCGACTCCACGATGACTCTTGCCTGCGAGATATGTGCCCACTTTACGGGGACTCCAAGATTAGGATCGGATGAGCCCCAACGGCCCGTACCGATGAGGACATACTCTTGAGAATCTTGCAACATACGCTTATTTATCTCAAAGAGTTCATCGGCAATAGCTTGAGTCTTGAGCGAAGAGAAGGCATCGAATTTCATATATACCACTCGCTTGATATCTCGCATCAGGCCCACACCCAAAGCACTCTCCGAATAGACTATCGCACCAGAGGTATCGATCTTTGACCAATCGAGCTTGGCGCTCTCCTCGTTGCGTATAATAGGGCGAATCTGCAAGAGATTAAAGACCTGCAACTGCCCTGGATCGACATCCATATTCACAGCAAACTCAATCTCCACAGGACAACGCATCTCCTCCTCACCCATACGCAACATATCCTTGATGATATCGGGAAGAGGGAATGAGCCATATTTCAATATGCGATTGAAGGTAATCACGCGGAAATAACGCGAAAGCGTTGGGCTCTCGCTGATACGGCTATTGAGATAGTCATAATAGGAGCATGTATATTTAGCATTGCGGAATTTGGCAATTTTAGATACTGGAATACGCTCAATGTTAATCGCATCATCAGTAGATGCTCTGAAACGAGCAGGATCCAGACTCATCGCCAAGACCTCAGTCTGAGCATCTTGGATAGTGAGCTCCAAAGTAGAGGTCTGCAACGCCTTGTCGGGATAGGCTGGCGAGAAACGCAAGCTCTTACCACCATCCACGACAGCCTTACCCAAACCCATCACGATGTTACAAACGCCATCTTCGGCCTTCTCATACCCCAAAGGATAGAGATTCTGGGAGCGAGCCACACCTGCCAATGTAGGGAAGAAATATCCACCCTCCTCGGTACCGCACACCTCCTGAATCAAAACCGCCATCTTCTCCTCCGAGATAAGATTCTGCGAAGATTGTATATAGGCTCTCGAAGAGGTGTAATATACCGAAGCATAGACACTCTTGATGGCACGTACCAACATACGCAACATCTGATCATCGTCCTCACAACGAGGGATCATATAGGTCGAATAGATACCCGCAAAGGGCTGATAGTGAGAGTCCTCCAATTTAGATGATGAACGTATAGCAAGAGGTTTGCGACAAGTCTTGACAAACACGCTCAACTTATTGTATAGATCAATTGGGAGTCTCGAATTCAAAAACTCAGACAACACAGTATCATCATCAGCCTCTTGTGCAATGATATATTTAAGGCCGTTTAAGCGTATAAACTCATCGAAATAATCGGTAGCAACCACCAGACTGCGTGGAATCATGATTCGCACATTGGGGTATTTATAGTAGTGGTTGTATTTGGACAACATACTATTCATAAAGGCCAGACCACGAGCCTTACCACCAATGGAGCCCTCGCCCATACGTGCAAAACCGATGGCATCGCTATAGGTCTCCTCATCAAACTGCGCCACCACGCCCTGACCAAGCATTGTACGATAATCCTTGAACATACCCACCAGCGCAGCACGGTGCTCGGCTGTGGAGTTAAAGTGACTACTATTGATACTACGCAACACCTTAGCCAATGGGAACATACCTCGCGCATACAACCACTTCGAGAGGTGCATCTGAGAGAGGTGATACTCCAGCACATCATCTGGCACAGTAGCAATCAACTCCTGCATCTGCGAGAGATCCTTTGCCTGACCAACGACTGCTCCACTCTCAAGATCTCGGAATACAAAATCACCAAAACCAAACTCTCGCAAAACCACATCCTGCAACTCTTGAAGCAGAGTCTGCGATGATTTTGAGATAAATCCCGCACCCATCTTCTGCGCAACTTCAGACAGAGAACTCTGCGAAGATTGCATCAAGACAGGCATCCATGGGGTTTCACTTTTGATTCTGCGACATATCTCTATTCCTGCTTCGGGATTCTCTTCTTGGCCACTATCGCCCGACTTCATCACCAGTCCAACATCAGAGATCACGCCCAACATATTTCCCTTGTAACGCTCATAGATATCCATCGCCTCATCATAGTTGGTTGCAAGCAACACCTTTGGGCGGGCACGTTTTCGGTAAATCTGTTGTTGTTCATTGTAGGCGTCCTTCAAAAATTCGCTATTCTGCAAAAGAATAATCCTATACAACTCAGGCAAATAGGTCGAATAGAAACGAATCGAGTCTTCCACCAACAAAATTGCCTGCACACCACCCTCCAAAATATCGGACTCGGCATTGAGCTTATCCTCCATGAGTTTGATGATGGCGATGATAAGGTCGGTATTACCATGCCAACAGAAGATATTGTCAATGGCATCACACTTCTGCTCATCTATCTGGCGATAAATCTCCTTTGAAAAACTCGTTAGCAAGACCACAGGCAACTGCGCATTGATTTGCTTAACCTTACGGGCAAAATCAAAGACGTTAGGCTCGCCGACATTATACATCGTCAAGACAAAGTCAAAATCATTACGCTCGGAGAGAATCTCCAAAGCCTGGGAGGTTGACTCCACACGTGTGAGCGATGGTGGATTACTCATATTGAGCTCCATATACTCACGATTGATCTGAGACTCAATGTGGCCATCTTCTTCGAGTATATATCCATCATATGTACAACACACCAAAAGAATCTTGTGGATTCTATGCTGCATGAAGTGGTGGTTGGCCTGACTCTCAGGAGTTAAATATGCATAATCGTGCATGGGTATAAATTTTCGTTTATTACAACCTATACAAGGTTTGTTTAGATTTACTTGCGGCTAAGGAGGAGAATTCAAAATTCAAAAATTCCCTTTCTTAATAGGCGCTAAGATCCATCAACAAAACAAACCTTAATATTAATCAGCACAAATATAGGGAAAGTTATAAAAATTCAGAACTAAATCACTAAATTTGTAACACTATAAACTTTATAAGATATATACAGATGAAAGTAAACCCCACAGAGAGAGCCTTGCAAGCCAAGGATCTATTCCTCGAAGGATATAATTGTGCTCAATCAGTTTTTCTGGCTTATGCAGATATAGTCGGCATGGAGCCTGAGTTGGCAGCTACAATCTCAGCCCCATTCGGTGGAGGTATGGGACGTCTGAGAGAGGTGTGTGGTGCGGTAAGCGGAATGACAATGGTGGCAGGTATGTTATACCCCAATTCTCAGCCCAACGACACACCACGTAAAAAGGCAACTTATGCCGCAGTACAGGATTTGGCCGAACGTTTCAGAGCCGAGAATGGCCATATCGTTTGTCGCGAATTATTGGGTTTAGCCACCCAAAAGGATGATCCTACCCCATCGGAGCGTACTGAGGAGTATTATCATCGCCGTCCTTGCGCTGAGTATGTCGAGATTGCAGCTCGCATCGTGGGCGAAAAGATAAATTCGATGGAAGATTAAGCAAGCGAAATTAAGAGTTCATTTGTATCGTCTTAGATAAATCGCCGAAACTTTATACTTTAGATTAAACTACTAACAACAAATTAGTTACTAAATAAAAAAGATAATTACCACGATGAAAAAACTATTTGCAATTATTGCAGCTCTTGCATTATTTTCGGTTGTAAGTTGCCAGAAGAACGAGACTGACGACATCTCGACAAACGACAAAACCGAGCAATCATCAAACTGCATCTACTACACCACCGCTGATGGCAAAAAGCTCACCCCTTACCAAACGGGATCTGCATGTTTTGGCGCACAGCTCGTATCCAACACCTATACTGATGGTCAGGGTGTACTTGTTTTTGATGATACTATCACTTCGATTGGAGATGAAGCATTCCGTAGTTGTTATAATCTTGCGAGCATCTCTATCCCAAATAGTGTTTTGTCTATCGGTGATAAGACATTCGCTTTTTGTACAAGCCTCACAAAAATCACCATTCCCCAAGGCGTAACCTCGATGGGAGATGAAGTATTCTGGGGCTGCACAAGCCTTGCGAGCATAGACATCCCTAATGGCGTTACTTCGATTGGAAATGCTACGTTCAATCATTGCTCAAAACTTAGAAGTATCACCATCCCCAACAGTGTCTCTTCTATTGGAGAACAGGCATTTTATAGCTGTTCAAAACTGAAGACCATCTCTATACCCGATAGTGTCACATCGATTGGCGAAAAGGCATTCTATGGTTGTTCAAGCCTTGAGAGTATTACTATTCCCAACAGCGTAACCTCTATTGGAGAAGGAGCTTTTTCTGTCTGTTCGAATCTCGCAGAATTTAATGGTAAGTTTGCCTCGGATGATGGAAGATGTTTAATCGTTGATGGCACCCTACTTTCTTTCGCACCCGCAGAACTCACAGAATACACCATACCTAACAATGCTACGTCAATTGGAGTTTACGCATTCTATGGCTGTTCGGACCTTAAAAGCATCAAATTACCCGATAGCGTCACTTCGATTGGTGATATAGCATTTGAGGCTTGTTCGAGTCTTGAGGATATCAATATTCCCGATGGCGTTAGAACAATCGGGCAATCAGCATTCAGAATTTGTTCGACCTTAGAGAGCATTACCATTCCCCAAAGTGTCATTTCAATTGGCAAAAAGGCTTTTCAGGGTTGCACAAACCTTATAAAGATATATTGTTTGCCTGCTACACCACCCGCTGGAGGAGAAGATATGTTTGTAGCTGGCTCCACATTGATCAAAATTTATGTGGACGATGATAGTTTAAGTGCATACCAGAGAGCTACGTTTTGGCAGAACTATGCATCATATTATATGGGGCACGACTTCTATTAATAGAAACGAATTATCATAGAGTTCACTTCATTAGGAGCAAACGGTTTTAACCGTTGTAACATACTGATTTTGTAGATACAAAACACCCGCCAAAGAGAGTTACTCTCTGGCGGGTGTCTATTTTACATTTATGATATCGTCTACTTCTTCTCCTTCAAAAGATCACGAATCTCAGCCAAAAGAACCTCCTCGTTAGATGGCTTTGGTGGCTCAGGAGCTGGCGCAGGAGCAGGTGCTGGCGCAGGTTTCTTTGTAAGGCGATTCATCAACTTCACCATCAAGAATACGCAGAAAGCAAGGATAGTGAAATCAACCACCTGCTGAACAAAAGCTCCATAATTCCAAGTAACAGCTGGTGTAACCACAGCCCCAGCAGCATCCAATACAGCCTGCTTCAAAGTAAGTTTCATATCAGAGAAATCTACTCCTCCAACAAGCAAACCTACAGGTGGCATAATAATGTCGTTAACAACAGATGTCACAATCTTACCAAATGCGCCACCGATGATCACACCGACAGCCATGTCCATCACATTACCTTTGACGGCAAACTCCTTAAATTCTTTTAAAAATCCCATAATTCTCTATTTTTTCTTAATAAAACATTTCCACTTTCGGGTATCCCATGCTCATACACAATGGTTTGATATGCGAAAATAGACATTTTAATTGGATTTACAAAGAAAATGAGCGACTGAGTTAACATTAAATTAATATTTAATTTAAATACAGATTTTGCCTTTATATATTATTTTTCTATCTTTGCGCCGTATTTGAGACGAATTTATAGAGAGATTAAGCATACTATGCCGCACGTATCATTGGCTATATATTTATTTTCGGGATTACCTACCAAAGTAAGGGGACATTGGGCGTAGAGCATCGTGAATTGGAGAGTCAGTATAAAGCTAACTCTCTTTTGCTTTTTTATAAAACGAGAATTTTGAATACAAAATAACTTTAATTTTAACACATTTTATTAACTTAAACCAAATCAAGATGAAGAAAATTTTCTCATTGATTCTCTCGATTATGGCAGTCGTGACACTTAGTGCGCAGACTACTACATCGAGTATTAATGGTAAGGTTACGGACGCTAATGGCGAGGCATTGGTAGGTGCTACCATCATCGCTGTCCACACTCCATCAGGTACCGAGTATGGTACTGTGGCTAACTCTGACGGTCGCTACAACCTTCAGGGTATGCGTACCGGAGGTCCTTACAAGATCACAATCTCTTTCGTGGGTTTTGAGGCTGTAGAGCTTACAAACATCACATTGAGCCTCGGTGAGCCACGTACATTTGACGTACAGCTCAAGGATACTCAGGAGATTGACGCAGTAGTGGTTGTCAGCACAGCAAACGACCGCTTCAACGCCAACAAGACTGGTGCAGGTGCTAACTTCAACCGTGGTGTATTGGACAACCTTCCAACCACAGATCGTAGCATCGCCGACATCGCTCGTTTGACTCCTATGGCATCACTCACAAAGAGCTCTAAGGGTGGTATCTCATTCGCTGGTACAAACAACCGTTACAACTCATTCCAGATCGATGGTACTGTATCAAATGACGTTTTCGGTCTTACAGCATCAGGTACAAACGGTGGTCAGACAGAGGCTAACCCAGTATCTATGGAGACTATCGAGGAGGTACAGGTTGTAATCGCTCCTTATGATGTTCGCCAGAGTGGTTTTACAGGTGGTGGTATCAATGCCGTAACTAAGTCAGGTACAAACTCATACAAGGGTTCGGCTTATACATACTTCCGCAACCAGGACTTGGTAGGTAAGGGTGCAAGCGGTCAAGCTATGTCTGATCAGACAACTCAGACTTACGGTGCTACATTTGGTGGTCCTATTGTAAAGGATAAGCTCTTCTTCTTTGTGAGCGGTGAGTACTACAACAACAAGACTCCAGAGACAGACTATTCTAAGTCAGTAGATGGCTTCGTAACTGCCGATCAGGTAAAGGAGCTTGCTCAGATCTACAAGACCATTACTGGTTACTCTCTTGACGACACTTACGCACCTCACACTCCAGAGCTTTGGTCTGCAAACGTAATGAGCCGTATCGACTGGAATATCAACAAGGATCACAAGTTGATGGTTCGCTACAGCTTCTCTGGTGCAGATAAGGATCGTTATACTACTGCAGCTGGTTCATACAGCTTGAATAACTCTTCTTTCGATCAGGTTAACCGCACACACTCATTGGTAGCTGAGTTGC
Organism: Alistipes sp.; assembly: GCA_017391185.1. Lineage (GTDB taxonomy): Bacteria > Bacteroidota > Bacteroidia > Bacteroidales > Rikenellaceae > Alistipes. Next base: position 7,929 of record JAFOZN010000298.1, read on the forward strand.
AGTCTCGCTTCTCTAACAACCTTTCAAACGAGTTGCGTGCTGGTTGGACACGTGTTCGTGACTGGCGTGAGGCTCACGCTCCAAAGGGTGCGCCAAACGTATCAGTGACTGTAAATAATCCTACAAGCACAGGCTCGAACCGTAAGACTACTATCTACATGGGTACAGAGTATTGTTCACACGCCAACCAGCTTGATCAGGATATCTTCACAATCACAGATAACCTTACTTGGTACAAGGGCAACCACACTATTACATTCGGTACTCACAACGAGTTCTACAAGATGTACAACGTGTATGCTCAGAACGCTACTGGTAACTGGGCATTCAACTCTTTGGATGATTTCCGCAACAACAACGCCAGCACATTCTCATACACTTACTTCAACACTGACGATTTGGATGAGAACGGTAACTGGGGTGGTAAGTTCGGTGCTGCTCAGTTTGGTTTCTATGCTCAGGATGAGTGGCGTCCAAACGAGGACTTCACACTCACATACGGTATGCGTATCGACATCCCTGTAATGTTCGACAAACCAACAGAGAACAAGGAGTTCAACAACTCAGACTTGGCTAAGAAGTATGACGTACGCACAGGTGATGTTCCATCTGGCAAGATCCTCTACTCTCCACGTGTAGGTTTCCGTTGGTATGCTGACGAGGATCACAACATCTTGTTGCGTGGTGGTGCTGGTCTCTTCACAGGTCGTGTACCATTTGTATGGATCTCTAACAACTTCTCTAACAACGGTGTTGAGCAGGTATCTATCCGTTCTACCGATAAGTCAATGAACCCTGTTTTGGGTAAGAACATCACAGGCGAGGATGTTAAGAACAAGGGCTTCAAGGCTTCTTCAGCTACAATCAACGTAGTGGACAAGAACTTCAAGTATCCACAGGTATTCCGTGTAAACTTGGCTACCGACATCAACTTCGGTGCTGGCTGGCAGGCTACTTTGGAGGCTCTCTACTCTAAGACTTTGAACGAGCTTTATGTTCAGGATATCGCATACCAGCGTACAGGTCGTGCATTCCGCGCAGTTCCTGGTAATTATAACGCGAACGCTCCACTTTACAAGAAGGTTACTTCTTACTCTGACGTGATCTATATGACCAACACTAACAAGGGTTATACATACTCACTCACTGCTCAGATCAAGAAGTCATTCGCATGGGGCTTGAGCTTGGATGCTGCTTATACATTCGGTCACTCATACACTATGTATGATGGTACTTCTTCTGTTGCTTACTCTAACTGGAAGTACAACTATGCTCGTGATACTAACGATCCTGAGTTGGCTATTTCTGGTTTCGACATTCCACACCGTATCATGGCTTCTGCTAACTTCAACAAGAGCTATGGTAAGAACAACCGTTGGGCAACTCACGCATCACTCATCTATGAGGGTCGCGCAGGTCAGCCATACTCACTCACTTATTACTTCAACAAGAACCTCGACTCTAAGGCAGGTGGCGGTTACTCAATGAACGGTGATGGTTACAACGGTAACGACTTGATCTATATCCCTACTCAGGCTGACATGGACAAGATGAACTGGAAGAGCGACAAGGATAAGGCTAACTTCGAGGAGTTTATCCAGAGCGACAAGCGTATGCGCGAGAATCGCGGTAAGTATTCTGAGCGTAACCAGTTCCGTATGCCATTCGAGAGCCAGTTCGACCTCAGCGTATCACAGGACTTCTGCTACAACGTAAAGCGCGGCAGCAAGATCACTTTGATGTGGACTGTAATGAACTTCGCAAACCTCTTGAACAAGGATTGGGGTAAGTACTACTCTAACACATATTCATACTCTCCACTCACAGTTGCATCGGCTAATGTTGACGACAAGGGTAACGTATCACCTGTATTCCAGTACTACTCAACAGGTAAGTATCTCGATGATTACTACTCACGTTGGAGAATGCAGCTTGGCGTTCGTATCACATTCTAATCTCACAGAGATATAGATAATTGATATTCCTACGAGGAGTGCTTAATCGAAAGATTAGGCACTCCTTTTGTTTGGGAGGTTAGCTCTCAACTTTAGATAATTTAGCAATTGTGAAATTCGCATAGAAAACTTATCTTTGTATAAACTTTATATCTATGGCTGTATTAGAACAATTTCAGATAGAGTATAACTCTCAAGAGATAGAACTTTGTGGCGATGTGAAGGCGGGATTCCCTTCGCCCGCAGATGATACACCTCACGAGAAGTTGGACCTTATGCGTCTTGTTGTACGCCATCCAGCTTCGACATTCTACTTTAGGATAAGCGGTGTGAGCATGGTTGACGATGGGTTCGATGAGGGAGATATTGTGGTGGTGGATCGTAGTTTGGAGCCAACAAACAATTCTACCGCAGTATGCTTTATAGATGGGGAATTCACCATCAAAAAGATTCGCCAAGAGAAAGATTGCCTCTACCTGATGCCTGCCAACAAGGAGTATAAACCCATAAAGGTGACAGCCGAGAATGAGTTTATGGTCTGGGGAGTAGTTACATACATTATAAAGAAGGTGTTGTAGGAGATGTTTGCATTGGCCGATTGCAACAACTTTTTTGTCTCTTGCGAGAGATTGTTTCGCCCCGATCTAAACGGGCGACCTGTCATTGTCTTGTCTAACAATGACGGTTGTGCCATTGCGCGCAGCAATGAGGCCAAAGCATTAGGCATACAGATGGGTGCCCCACTCTTCAAAATCAAGGATATAGTCAAACGCGAGGGTGTTACTATCTTTTCGGGCAATATGGCTCTATATGGCGATATTTCACACAGAGTGCAACTCACCTTGCAGGAGTTTTCTCCTTCGATAGAAAAATATAGCATAGACGAGGCTTTTATCGACCTAAGAGGCATGGAGGAGCAAGACCTCGATGCTCTGGCAAAAGAGATTTCTCGCCGCTGTCTGCGCAATACAGGAATACCCGTTTCGGTAGGTATTGCACCGACAAAGACATTGGCTAAAATCGCTTCAAAATTATGTAAGAGCTATCCCAAATTGCGAGGTGGATGCTTTATGCATCGTCCTCAGGATATCGAGAAAGTCCTAAAGCGAACGCCCATAGAGGATGTTTGGGGCATTGGCAGACGCTACTCCAAGCGATTGCATGAGATGGGAATACATACCGCTTATGAGTTTACACAATGTAATGCAGATTGGGTACGTTCACTGATGGGCATAGGCGGAGAGCGCACTTGGCGAGAACTCAGAGGTGAAGCGTGTATAGAATTTGAAGACGGAGTACAACACAAACAATCAATCTGCACCTCTCGTAGCTTTTCGAGCGAAATATATGATCTAAAGGAGTTGCAGCGTCAAGTTGCAAAGTTCACCTCCATGACCGCAGAGAAACTTCGCAAGCAACAATCTGTGTGCGGAGAGTTGCTGATTTTTGCATGGACAAATCGCTTCAAGGATGATAATGGATACAAAGGCAACAGCATAGTAATCCCATTCCAACGGGCAACAGACTCCACCATAGAGATGCTCAAAGCGGCAAACGAAGCTCTTCGGAAGATATATGTTACAGGATGTGGCTACAAAAAGGCTGGGGTCATTGCATACGAAATTTCGCCACGCAATCAGATCCAGGCACAACTATTCGATAACATGGAGAGTCGCAATCGACATAACAAAGTAATGCAGGCCATAGATTCGATCAACCATGCGATGGGACACAACTCTATCATCATAGCCTCACAGGGCTTTGACGAGATAAAGATGCGCCATGAACATCGTTCACCTCGCTATACCACCGAGTGGAGCGAGATTCCCACAGTAAGTGTAAAATAGATTTTACAACAAAATCTCTCTAAGCTTTTGACAAGAGCTCACAGGATCCTCTCTATCGAAATGGAAGGTCTGAATACCAAACGACTGCGCAGCCAAGACATTCTCTACCCTATCATCAATAAAGAGTGTATCGGTAGGATTGAGTCCAAAACGAGAAAGCAGAATTTCATATATCTCAGGCATAGGCTTCACAACGCCCTCCTCACAAGAGATAACATCACCCTCGAAGTGGGAATATACCTCTTGATTCCTAAGATAGGCGATAAACTCTCTGGACATATTGGAGAGTACATATAGGCGATAGCCAGCCGCCTTAAGATCCGCAATCAATTCAGCTGTCGGCACAATACTCTCTTGGCGAGAAATAGACAATTCGAGCATCTCTCGTGCGAAACTCTGTGACACACCGCGATAGAGGCTCAAATCCTCTACAACCCTATCAAAACTCGACACGCCGAGATCATAATCCACCCAAAAACGAGGCATAGGCGACTGCGAGACATAGGAGAAGAATCTCTTATATTCATCGTCACTCTTCGCAGGATTTTGCGCAAAGACTACTCGCCCCAGATCAAAAACAATATTTTTCATATAACAAATATACTAAATCAACTCCAAACTTGCTATCATTCAGACAATAATTATTATCATTTTTTCGTTTTGAAAAGTACGAAAACGATATTTTTAGAAGAGTTAAATAAATAAATTTTAGTATATTTGCCGACAATAAAATTTTTAAGTAGATGAAAAGACTTTTAACTATCATTTTGGCTATGCTTTCGACCATGTTCGTAAGCACATCATGTAACGATGATTATCAGGAGACTCTTTCGGCCATCGTAACCGTAGTAGACGGCTCATACGATGTTTCGTATAGCATCCGATTTGGTGATGGCAAGACTGCCTATGTCACCAACACCAGCAAGTATAACTTCTCATTCCCTGCAGAGTTGGAAGGAGAGCAGCGAGCTATTATCTACTATTATATAGAAGATGAGGTAAAACCGGGGTACGACTATGTGATTACGCTTGTTGATGCGGGCACAGTCCCTACTATCATTGCTAAGGCATCAGATCGCCTTGACACAGCCTTGGAGTCTTATGTAGATAAAGTAACAATCGAGGATCCATCATTCACAGACAACAAGTATCTGACTATGCTCCTATCGTTCATGGGCAACAAGCCAGATGTAAACACTCACAAATTCATGCTTGTATATAACAAGAATGTAGATAAGAGTGGCATGTTCCAGGATTCATACCCTAAGTCTGATGATGGATATTTGTGGTTGGAGCTATATCACTACAGAGGTACAGACGTGGAGGTAGAGCCATACTACATTTACAATTGTTTTAAGATTAGTCCTAAGCAGTTAGGCACAAAGGAGTTTAGCGAGTACAAGGGTATCAAGATTCTCCACAAGCCTATCGGCAAGACTAACAATACTGAGATTCTTACAATCAAGTTCTAAGACTTTAAGTTATATAGATAGTTTAAAGTGTTGACTACTCAAATAGTCAACACTTTTCTTTTATACTCATTTTAGGCTCTTAATCTAAAATCAGCGGTGGGTATCTAACGGGGGGGGATGAGTTTAGAAATGCTGCTCTCTCAGCACTCGTTACACTCGGCTATAGCATGACGTAAATTCACGACAATAGTAAAGTACATATTTCCATTTATTTCTTATTATCCACTATTCCCCAAGCAATCCCACAATCATCTTAAAAAAGGCACAAAAAAAAGAGCGTATCCCCCGAAAAGGATACGCTCCATGCGATATTATCGAGCAAATTATGCACCGAAGTTATCGAAGAGGATGTTCTCAGCTGGAACGCCCAAGCTATCGAGCATATTCACAACTGAAGAAGCCATCATCGGAGGTCCACACATCAGATAGATGCAGCCCTCTGGCTCATCGTGGTTCTTAAGATAGTTCTCATACAATACGTTGTGTACAAAACCAACCTTATACTCCACACCTGCTGCATCAGCTGCTGGATCTGGACGGTCCAACGCCAAGTGGAACTTGAAGTTAGGGAACTCCTTCTCGATAGCAGCGAAATCCTCCAAATAGAATGCCTCCTTGAGTGAACGAGCACCATACCAGAATGTAACAGGACGCTTAGTCTTCTCAGTCTTGAAGAGGTGCATCAAGTGGCTACGCATAGGAGCCATACCAGCACCACCACCAATAAATACCAACTCCTGAGTATCTGGCAAGTTATCTGGCAAGAAGAACTCTCCGTAAGGACCAGAGATAGTGATCTTATCACCTGGCTTAAGAGAGTAGATATATGAAGAACATACACCTGGATTTACATTCATAAAGCCACCTGTAGCACGATCAAACGGAGGAGTAGCAATACGAACATTCAACTTGATTACGTTACCCTCGGCAGGATAGGTCGCGCATGAGTAAGCACGCACCTGGGGCTCGGGATTAACCATCTGAAGATCGAATACATGCATCTTCTCCCAATCCTCGCGGTACTCAGGATCTACATCGATATCCTTATAGTCCACTGTGATTGCAGGAACGTCAATCTGGATATAACCACCACTGCGGAAGTTCAAATCCTCGCCCTCTGGCAACTTCACAACGAACTCCTTGATAAAGGTAGCAACGTTGTTATTCGATACAACCTCGCACTCCCACTTCTTAATAGAAAGAACCGATGCAGGAACTGCTATCTTCATATTCTCCTTAACCTTAACCTGACAGCCCAAACGCCACTTCTGCTGGATCTGCTTGCGGTTAAAGAAACCTGTCTCGGTAGGCAAAATCTCGCCACCGCCCTCCAATACCTGACACTTGCACTGACCACAAGCACCCTTACCACCACAAGCCGATGGAAGGAATATGTCAGCCGTTGCGAGTGTTGCAAGGAGGTTACCACCGGCCTCAACCTCAACGACCTTCTTGCCATTGTTGATGTCGATGGTTACATTGCCTGACGAAGTCAA
>JAFOZN010000299.1 GCA_017391185.1 Alistipes sp.
AGCCAAGCCTCCATCTGTGGTTTGAGTTCCGTCTTGTTGGCTGCGGCTATGGCGTGTAGATCTATCACTCCACCCCAAGCCTTAGTCCACTGCATCTGCTCGATAGGTGTACCCTTTACAGCAGGGATCGTAACTCGCCAAGGTTGTGATGAGTTGGCAACCCAACGAGTGTCATAATCTGGAAGGAAATTATCTCTATGATAGATCAATCGCTTCTCAAACTCTATCAAATCTTTATGTCCCTTGCTTTCGGGAGCTGGAATCAAATCCTCTATCTCCAAACCATAACCTTCACCACCTACCCAGAAACGCTCAGCAAAGGCCGCTGCGCCCTCAGGCATACCGTTGTGGGGCAAGAGCTTAGACTGATCATCTACATTCACATCGTTCCATAGGCAGATAATACCGCCACGCGCTTTATCATTTGCGCCATTGGTAGTACAGGCGTGGTGGAGGAAATAACGCGATGTGTTGATAAATGGACACGAGTTATTAAGATAACCCATATATGAGTCTATATAGCGGCGGGGATATGGCTCTTGCTTGAGCAAATCGCTCACCTGCGAACGCCAAATCTGACAATAAGTATCATCGGCAGGTGGAAGACCGGGATCCCATGCCATAGCTATGCGACCATGCTCCTTTACAATCTTCTCGCAGAATGCCATAAAGCCTTTGGGATCATCCACCCTCACCTCGTCTGAGCCGATGTGCAGATATGGGCAATCCTCTTTCGAAATCTCCCTGAAAAACTCCTTGAGGCACACCTCCAAAATCTTCATACCCTCTGCTGTAGCCATGCCGAAGCCAAACGTACGGTTGAAATATGCGCTGTGACCTGGCATATCAATCTCTGGGATAATCATCACGCCGCGCTCTTTGGCGTAGGCAATCACATCACGAATCTCATCGTAGGTGTAAAACTTTCCCTCATCACGACCTTTGGTGTGGAATTTTGGATCATTAAGCTGAGGATATGCGTGGCACTCTATGCGCCATGCGGGGTTATCCGTTAGGTGCCAATGGAATACGTTGAGCTTATAGAATGACATCAGGTCAATATCCTTTTTCAAGAGTTCAACCTCTCTGAAATTTCGGCCCGTATCGTGCATAAACCCTCGGATAGGGAAGGCTGGATAATCCACAATCTCTACCTCTGGAACATAACCATCCTTGTCGGTTATCTGACGCAGAGTGCTTGCTCCCCAATTCTGAGCTTGCGCGCTTTGGGCAATGATTACGGCTCGACCACCCTTGGTCGAGAGGGTATATTGCTCGCTTGGCGCACCATCGGTGGGTACGACTTTAACGTCTATTGATTTTAGCTTTATCTGCTTATTGCTCAGATATTTGATTTGCTTAGGCTGTGGGATGATGTTGTGTGCCGAGAGCATGAATGTAGCCAAGGCAAAAAGTAGTGTAAAGAGCAGTTTTTTCATTCTATTATTGGGTTAGAGGTTCAGCGATAATTCTCCGATTTATTTTCCCCACTCATAGTGGCGTTGCTTGATCCCCAAATGGGCTATAATACGCTCAACGATGGTCTCTACCAACTCTTCGATACTCTGCGGATGAGAGTAGAACGATGGCGAGGCGGGCAGGATCATAGCTCCTGCCTCTGTGAGAGAGGTCATATTGCGCAAATGGATAAGTGAGTAGGGAGCCTCGCGTGGTACGATTATGAGCCTACGTCTCTCCTTGAGCATCACATCTGCCGTACGCTCAATGAGCGAAGATGAGATTCCCGATGAGATACGCCCCACACTACCCATCGAAGCAGGGATAATGACCATCGCATCAAACTGAACCGAGCCACTGGCCGTGGGGGCAAACATATCATGGTTCTCGTAGATGGATATCTTCTCATGCCGAGGTAGTTCTACGCCTTCGTGACGAGCAACAGCCTCTCCCATATCGCTCACAATCAGCGCAATCCGCTCCACCTCCTCGGCACGAAGCAGATGCTCCAAGAGTTGGCGAGAGTAGATTGTTCCGCTGGCACCTGTTATGGCTACTATGATCTTCATCCTTTAGAGTTCTATAATCTTACATTTAAGCCCCATTTCATAGATACGATCCAACACCTTAGGCAGGGCATAGCTCATGTTGCGGAAGGATTTATCGCTATCGTGGAATGCGATAATTGCTCCAGGAGCGATGTGTTTTATCACCCCTTTGGCACACTCGTTGGGCGAGATAGCCATAGAGTAGTCGCGCGAAAGGATGTTCCACATGATAATTTTATGACGTTGCGCAATGGCTCTTGTTTGCGAAGGTGTGATTTGGGCATATGGTGGACGGAAAAGATCGCTATGGAGTATATCCTCTGCGAAATCGACATCCTCAATATACTTCTCCAACGGCATACCCCAACCCTTTTGGTGAGAGTAGGTGTGGTTGCCTATCTTGTGCCCCTCGCGGATTATACGCTCATAGAGGTCGGGATACATCTCGACATTCTTGCCCAGCACAAAGAATGTGGCCTTGGCATTATATCTTCTCAAGGTGGAGAGTATCCATTCGGTAATACCCGGAGTAGGCCCATCATCAAAGGTGAGGAACACTCCCTCCCTATCGTCAATCTCCCAAATCATATCGGGATAGAGTCGCTTGATAAATCTCCACGGTGTTATTTTCATTCCTAATTCTATTTTATGCGATGCAAAATTATCTCCCCACATCGCTTAACTGCAAAAGTAATGCTTTTTTACCGAACAGAGGTACATATTTTGCGGTAAATGGAATTTTTTACTATTTTTGTGTGAAGTAATACCTTAAGTATAATATTTATGAAGCGATTTTTGAAAAATTTCTCGGTTGTGCTATCTCTGGCCACTTTGATGTTGGGATGTAAGGCTGTGGATAAGCTCAGCACCGCAGATAATGCTACGGGCAAACCCTATGAATTGATATTGGTTTGTGATCAACATCAGTGGGCAAGCGAGTTGGGTGACACGTTGCAGGTGGTATTGAAACAACCTGTTAAGGAGCTAATGAAACATGAGCCAATGTTCGATGTGATGCGTATTTTACCCAACAATTTCAAAAGTCTGGTGGAGCGTCATCGCAATATAATCATCGTCAATGTCAATCCAGAATTTGCCGAGCCTCAGATCTCTGCCAAGTATGATGTTACGGCTAAACCTCAGGTGTTCATCACTATCAAAGGTCCTGATTCAAAGAGCGTAGCAGAGTACGTGAGCCAGAATCGTGATAATCTGCTCTACGTTTTGGAGAAGGCTGAGCGAGATCGTGATGTTAATTACTCTAAGCAATATACCTCTGTTCCATTGAGAAATTTGATCTGGCAGACCTTCAAGATTGATCTACCAGTGGCTGAGGATTTCATGCTGCGCACCAAGAGCGAAGATATGGTATGGATCTCGCAGGAGTTCCCTACCGCAAGTCAGGGTTTCTTTATCTACAAATATCCATACGAGGGTTCTGAGTCACTCTCTGCTCAGGCTTTGATGAAGGCTCGTAATCGCTTTGCTCAACGTATCCCAGGACCTGCCGAAGGCTCATATATGATTACTGTGGATAAAATAGCCGATGAGTCGGGCGAGAGCTATATCCCATTTGAGCCAGAGTATCGCACAATGAAGATCGGCGATCAACCTTGGATCGAGATGTCAGGCCTATGGGATGTGGAGAACTATTTTATGGGAGGCCCATACGTAAGCTATACGACTGTGAATAAAGCTACCAACGAGGTGGTGACGATAGATTGCTATGTCTACTCTCCTAAGGTTGCCAAGCGTAATATGCTCCGTGAGTTGCAACATCTGGTATATTCTGTCTCGTTCGAAGAGCCAGCTATGGCAAAGGCTTCGGCAGAGGAGTAATCCTCAGAGTATATAATATTATGGTAAGGGCGGAGGTTATTGAGTACTTACCGCCCTTTTTGTTGCGATATTGGTCAAGGTGGGCTATAAAATTTGGAAAATAAAAAAAATGTGCCTACCTTTGTTAGCACAAGGTTTTTATAGGATTATTAATACATCGGGATTCTGATTCGTGGCAAAAGTTGTCGGATTGGAGTTCTGGCTTTTTTTACTGTTATATATGGCAAGTGAAATTATCTATCTTACAGCAGAAGGTATGCAGAAGCTCAAGGATGAGCTTCACCATATGCGTTCTGTAGAGCGACCAGCCATCTCGGCTGCAATCGCTGAGGCTCGCGACAAGGGTGACTTGTCGGAGAATGCTGAGTATGATGCGGCACGTGAGGCGCAGGGACTTTTGGAGATGAAGATCGCCAAGTTGGAGCAGACGCTCACCAATGCACGCCTAATCGATGAGTCGAAGATCGACAAGAGCAAGGTACAGATCCTCAGCAAGGTTACTCTGCTTAACCACAACAACAATAAGCAGGTTACCTATACCATTGTATCTGAGAATGAGGCTAACCTCCGTGAGGGTAAGCTCGCTATCGGCACACCTATCGCCAAGGCTATTTTGGGTAAGAAGAAGGGTGAGATAGTAGAGGTTACTGTTCCTGCGGGAGTTTTGAAGTTTGAGATCCTTGATATCAACATCTAATAGCTCTTATAAGTAGAGCCTTTGCCTAGATGAAATAATATTGCCTGATCCCTCGCGGGGTCAGGCAATTTGGTAATGGCGCAAAAAATAGGGTGACTAACAAGTTCGGTTAGCACCCTCTTTTCGTTAGACGGGTTTATTATTTAATCTCAAATCCTAACTTGGGAACTATATGCGTTTCTTTTACGCGCCTTAGATACTCCTTATCATCCTCCATAATACGATCTGTATCGAGTTTTACATAGGGATGAGAGAAAGGCTTATTGACAATCTTTTTCTTGGGGATGAATCCTCCCTCTACCCAATAGAGTTTTTTGGCGGCACGCTCGGCTGCCACAATGCAATATGCTCGCTCAGGTATGGTCACAAACATCTCACCCTTGAGGGTAAAGAGTTCCGAATCTCTCAGATTCTTGTGCGAAAATGGCTCGATAAGCACCTTATACCACACACACGCCGCAGCGTAACGCCCCATGCCGTAGTCCAGATGGAATCCATCTCGTGTCAAATCCTTCGGCGGATTATTACACGTATTACGCAGAGCCTCAATAGCCACGCCCGAAGGGATCAGATAATCGAAATAAGGAGTCTCCTCATAGACCTTTCTTGCCGTAGCGACTATGGCATTGGTCATCGTCTCCTGATCGTTATTATAGCGTTTGAAATCGCCATGCTTGGAATCGCTTGAATAACTCCACGTCATATGCCACGCCAATCTTGCCTTAGGCTGATATTTTCGCACAATCTCTACTAACTCATCCAAGTAAGGTTGGAAGCTCTCCCACTTACCCGAATATCCCGAAACTTGTTGCATGGTGATTATATCCCACTCGCCCTGCTTGAGGGCGTACTCCATGGTACGAAGTTCGCTATCCTTTTTCCACTCATGAATTTTATCCGACTCAGGCTCGTAGGCATCATAATCATAGTGGTAGAATTGATAACTTGCATTACCCTGGCGATACTCCCTGACATGTCGCTCCAACGAGCATCCTCCAATATACAATCTCGCCAATTCGACATGCTCACACTCCAGATTATCTACAAACGAGGGCAGATACTCCATAGCATCATCCGAAAAACTGTTTCCTATGGCAAGCACTCGCAATTTACCGTCACCATTGGTGTCTGTTGTCTGGCGTTTGGCTTGTAGCTCTGTTGTGGAGAATAATATCACAAACAAAATCAAGCCGAGCAATGTCGAAAATCGTTTCATAGCGTTATATTATTTATCTTTTTTAAGTCCCTTTTTAGGTACCGTAAGAGCCAAAATATCATCCATCGTAAGGGAATCGCCCACCAAACAAGTCATCACAAAACGCGGACTATCAATAGGCAAATTTTCCTGCTGGGCCTCGATCACCACCAACCACTCCTGCGCATAAGTGTCATCACCCGCGCGGTGATATATATGGCATGTACGCTGCTCTACCTCCAGCTCCATCTTCTGAGTGTACAAACTCTTAAATTCAAAATCGAAGAGATCCTTACGATACATCTTGTACATCATATTGCGTTTGATACGCTCAATATAAGCTCTACCCCCACCCCGCGAAGATATGGTGAATTGATAGGTCTCGACAATTTTGCGAGCCAAAGACTGATCTCTTTCGCTCTTTACCGCTTGGAGGATCACCTCACCAGGAATCTGTTTTACATTTATCTCCGGTTTTCGTCCCTCACTTTTAGCCCAACCCGAAACAACATCATACATTAGCTTGAAGCCGACTGGATTAATCTGTTTTGAAGAACGACTATTAGGATCATCATGTACTTGAGCCTGCACCGCCGTTGCACCGAGCAATACTAATGCGAATATAATAAATAATCGTTTCATAGCCAACACTTTTTATGTGTTTTTAGAATCCGATACCAATTGTCCATTGCGACATCTCTGGTCCACGACCTGTTTTGAAGAGTTGAGTTGGGGTATATTGCCCATAAATAGAGAATCCAAACATGGTAACTCGCGCAGTAACGCCTGCCTGAATGAAATTCACAGGAAAGTTATGCACCTTATCCTTATTACCACCCTTATACTTGATTTTAGTATGAGAATTCATCACCATATCCACATAACCACCCATCGAGAAGGCAAACTTACTTGGACGACCAACCCACACCTCTAAAGGGATATGCACTGCCGCAGTGTTGAACTTACTCTTTTTAACACGACCTTCGATAGCTACGGGTTGAATTAGATACTCCTTACTGAGTGTCATGTTACTATCAAAACGGTAATTGTTGGCACGTATTCCCAACGCCACATCCACACCAAACCTTTTGTTACGACTATGAGCCGAGGCACCCAACAGATTAACCGTCACTTGAGTCGATTTCCAATTATGAATATCGAAAAAACCTCCATTAGAACTCCCATCATAAGCCGCATAACTCTGATTTGATAGGATATTCCATCCCACCTCGACTGACGGAATCAAGGTCTTGCTGGCGATATAAAATGCGCCATTGCGTGGCCCAGCGGCATAGTGGAACGTGGTCAATTTCTGCTCCGTTGGCTCATCGCCAAATTCGATTCCATTAGCTCCAATATGCAAGCCCTGAGCAGAAGTGGAGTTGGTAGCACAAAGCGCCAAAACAAAAAGAGTTGCAAATACAAAAAACTTTTTCATAACAATATATTTTTAAGTTAAGAGGTTAATAATTCAAATAAAACATATCTTCCAGAATGCCCTCTGCCCCACTCTCGGCTAAAAGCATATTACCGAATAACTCCTCGGTCATCTGCTCCGCCTCGGCCAATGAAGTGACAGGCTCGCCGTTATAATATCCATATATGGTTTGAGGCTTGGTGAGATGGAATATGCCGAGCAACATCACCACCGATGCGGCCAACGCCGCAACCATCTGCCATCCTCGGCGTGGCTCATGCATTCGGATGGCAACACTCTCCTGTCGTTGCTTTTGGGCATGATAGATCATAGCCTCTATGGCACGCCCCTCGGTATCACTCACAGCAGGCCTGCTCTTTAGAAGCTCCGCCTCCTCTTCGAGTGTGGTTTGAGCGCTGAGATAACGCTTGGTAAGCTCTTTATAATCCATAATTCATAAATTTTACAAGTTCATCTTTAACCTTCTGTCGGGCTCTCGAACACGCCATACGTGCCGCTGCTTCGCTGATGCCGACAATCTCCACAATATCGCAAAATTCCATCTGCTCACAATCCCTCAAGTGTAGAACTTCGCGTTCTCTTAGGGGCAAGGTTGCGATAATCTGCTTGGCTCGATCGGCTAACTCCTTGACATCATCATTGCAAAAAGCATCTACACCTTGATCTTCGAGCTCTTCGCTTCGGGAGCGTTCAAAAGTTCTGAGTTGATCTATACAGATATTACGCATAGCCGTCATCATTAATGAGCGAAAACCCTTAGTCCGAATGAAAAGTCTTCTGCGCCATAGCTTTTCATATAGGTCTTGGGTAGCATCCCTCGCCAAATCAGAGTCATGAAGAATGCTTACGGCATAGCGATATGCCGTCTCCTTATGGAGCAGAAATTCTCTATTTATCTCTTCACCTGTCATCTTAAAGCTTGGGTAGTTTCGCCCTGTGTTCTGTATATAATACGCACAAGTTACGAAAATATAACATCACAATGCAAAAAATCGTAAAAAAAGTAGTGTCGCCTTTTCTCGGCAACACTACTTATATCCAACCTTCCTCTTTCGAGCTACTCCACCTCGCGGCGATTCATCATCGCGTGGGTAATAGTCAACTCATCGACATACTCCAATTCATCACCAAAACCGATACCTCGTGCAATGGTCGTCACTCTGACTTCGGGATATTGCTTGAGGCGATTCATAATATAGAAAAGTGTCGTCTCGCCCTCTACCGAAGTCGAGATTGCAAGGATTACCTCCTTAATACCGCCCTGCTTAATCTTATCCACCAGCAAATCTATCTTCAAATCCGATGGGCCTACACCCTGCATCGGCGAGATAACACCGCCCAAGACATGGTACATACCCCTATATTGACGCGTATTCTCTATCGACATCAGATCACCGACCTGTTCCACTACGCAGATTGTAGAGTGGTCTCGTTCTGGATTACTACATATCGGACAAAGATCTGTATCCGAGAGATTGTTGCAACGCTGGCAATGGCGAATCTGCTGACGATAGCGATTGATGGTCTGCATCATCTGCTCCACCTCCTGAGAATCCATCTTCAATAGGTGCATGGCAAGTCTAAGCGCAGTACGGCGTCCCACCCCTGGTAACTTAGCAAACTCTGCTACGGCATCTTGCAACAATTTCGACATCGTAATCCCCCCCTCTAAATTTAAATCTCAGCTATGCGAGAGGTCTCGATCCACCCCTTACGGCCATCGGCGATACGCACCTCAACCCAATCTTTCATACGCTCACCTATGGTAAGCTTTGTACCCTCGTGCAATACGAAAAGCTCTGTTGCAGCACGATCGGGAGAGCTCTTGACAGATACGGCACTACTCATAACGATGGCCTGATTGTGATCCATCAACGCATTACGCTCATAATTGGCAAACAAAGTGGCCACGATAAACAACACCGCTGCCAATGTCATGATATAGAAACCCATCTTGCGAGTATAGATTCTTTGTGCAAGAAGATAAAAGAGTGCAGCCACAAAACCTATGGCAAGAATGATGAGCGAAAAGATAGTCCAGCCATCGCAACTCATCATACTACGCACAGCTCTGATCCACGCAAAGAGGAAGAATTCGGGAATCTCCTCTATACTATCCTTAGTCGAATTTTCGGCATACTCCAAATTGTGACGTATATCCTCATCGGCAGGAGCCAAACGCAGAGCCTTGTTATAATAGAGTATAGCCTCGCCCAATTTCTCCTGCTTAAAGAGTGTATTTGCCAAGTTGAAATATAGTTTAGCGGAGTGCTTCCCCGAAT
>JAFOZN010000300.1 GCA_017391185.1 Alistipes sp.
CTATGCCTATTTGTGTAATATATATGTACAAAATGGTTAAAATTAGATGGTGTGAGGATAACGTAGAGAAAAAAATTGTAATTTTGCCTAAAATTTACGTTTTACAAATCTTATAATGTAGCGTTAGGCAAATGGAATTAATCTCGACATATAATACCTTCTTGGTGATAATGGCGGTCGTTGCGCTGTTTGTGTTCGTGGCTCTGCAATTTTTTGAGGCAGGTTATGGCTATCTCTTCGATCGCAGATATGGCCCTCCTGTACCCAATAAGGTAGGTTGGGTGATGATGGAATCGCCCGTATTTATTGCCATGTGTGTGCTGTGGGCTTTATCGGATAGACAGTGGGATTTGGTGCCTCTTGTGTTGTTCTCAATTTTTCAGCTGCACTATTTCCAACGTTCGTTTATCTTCCCATTGATGATGCGAGGCAACTCAAAAATGCCTCTCGGAATTGTGGCTATGGGTATGCTTTTCAATACGCTCAATGCCTTGATGCAGGGCGGTTGGATATTTTATGTTGCCCCCGAAGCATACTATGCCGATTGGTTCTCTAAACCATTCATCTATATCGGGGTAGTGGTTTTCTTTGCGGGTATGTTTATCAATTTGCAGTCGGATTATATCATTCGCCATCTGCGTAAGGAGGGCGATACGCGCCACTATATCCCTCGTGGTGGAATGTTTCGCTATGTCTCTTCGGCCAACTACTTCGGTGAACTGCTGGAGTGGACAGGCTTTGCTATCGCCTCATGGTCGTGGGCAGGAGTAGTGTTCGTGTGGTGGACATTTGCCAATTTGGCACCTCGCTCGGCTTCGCTCTATAAGCGATATGAGAGGGAGTTTGGAGAGGAGTTTACAGCCCTAAAGCGCAAGCGTATAATCCCATTTATCTATTAGCAACGAGTAAAAAAATATATCATGAAGGATCTCAAAGATTCAAAACTCTTTACACCCTACCAAATGGGCCCTGTTACTCTACGTAACCGAACTATTCGCTCGGCAGCATTTGAGTCTATGGGTAAGGATTTCGGACCTACTCAGGCATTGAAGGATTATCATGTGAGTGTGGCTCGAGGAGGAGTGGGCATGACCACTTTGGCGTATGCTTCGGTGAATCGTAGCGGAGTTTCATTTAATAGCCAGCTTTGGCTCAGAGATGAGATTGTGCCTCAGCTCAGAGATATTACCGATGCCGTGCATAATGAGGGTGCCGCCGTAGGTATCCAGATAGGCCATTGTGGAAATATGACCCATTGGTCAACGGCTGGATGTTTCCCAGTTTCGGCTTCTAATGGTTTTAATCTATATTCTCCTACATTTCATCGCCGTTTGCGCCGTACGGAGTTACCTCAGATGGCTAAGGATTTCGGTTTGGCAGTAAAGACTGCTCACGATGCGGGGTTTGATAGTGTGGAGGTGCATGCAGGTCATGGATATTTGATCTCACAATTCCTCTCTCCTTGGACCAATCGCCGTAGGGATGAGTTTGGAGGATCGCTCCAGAATCGTATGCGATTTATGAATATGTGTCTGGAGGAGGTCATGGAACAGGCCGCAAGGTATAAGATGGCGGTGCTTGTGAAGCATAATATGGAGGATGGTTTCCGTAGCGGAATCCAGATCCCCGAATCAATAGAGATCGCTAAGCAGATCGAGAGTTTTGGTGTAAATGGCATAGTCCTCTCTTCGGGCTTCGTGTCGCGCGCGCCGATGGCTGTGATGCGTGGAAGGATCCCGACCAAGACCATGGGCTATTATATGCCATGGAGTCAGTGGCCTCAGAAGATTGTTGTCTCGTTGTTTGGTCAGTGGATGATTAAGCAGTATGACTTTGAGGAGTGTTTCTTCTTGGAGAATGCCAAGAAGTTCCGTGCAGCGTTGAAGGGCCCGCTTGTATATGTGGGTGGAATCGTTTCTCGCGAGGGTATAGAGCGAGTGTTGGACGAGGGCTTCGAGATGGTGCAGATTGCACGTGCTTTGATTAACGATCCTGCGTTTGTAAATCACATGAAAGAGGCTGATATTTCATACCGTTCGGGGTGTGATAATAAGGATTATTGCATTGCTCGTATGTATTCTGTGGATATGAAGTGCTGCCACCATTGTGAAAATCTGCCAGAAGTGATACGTAGAGAGTTAAAGTTATAAATAAGATGCGTAGAGGAGAGGTATTGGCAGGTAGTAAGACCGCTTTGGTGACGGGTGCAAGTAGGGGTATTGGAAGATGCTATGCTCTGAGGCTTGCTGCGTTGGGTTATAATGTCTTGATGGTGGCTTCGGGCGAGGAGGAGTTGGAAAAAACTTTCCAAGAGGTACAGAGTCTGAATCGTGGCGTATGGGTACGCTATTATACCAAAGATATGGCAACTCCAAGTGCTGCCGAGGAGTTATTTGCATGGACTCAGGCTGAGGGAATCAAGGTCGATGTGCTGGTGAATAATGCGGGTATCTTCTCTTTTTGCGACATTTTGGCTACTCCGATCGAGCGTATTCAGAAGATAGTATATCTGCATGATATCACTACGACCATCATGTGCCGACTCTATGCTGCAGATATGATAGAGCGCGGAGGAGGCCATATCCTCAATATGTCGTCATACTCTATATGGATGCCATATCCGGGACTTTCGTTGTATAGTGCAAGTAAGGCCTATCTGAAGAGTTTTTCGGTAGCATTTTCCAAGGAGGTACGCGATAAGGGTGTTGTGGTGACTGCCATCTGTCCTGCGGGCATAGCAACCGATCTTTATGGACTCTCGAAGGGCTTGCAGCGATTTGGAGTTAAGACAGGTATCTTGATGACTCCCGAAAGTTGCGCTCGCCGAGGCTTGAATGGTCTATTCCGTGGTCAACGATGCAAGGTGCCCGATTGGTGGTTTAGGCTCTTTATCCCTATTTGTCAATCGGTCAGAGGGCCTTTGTTGCGATGGCTCAGGGGTTATACAATGCAGTTTCAGAAGTAGATCTATAAAATAAAAAAAGAGTGTCTGGCGAATGGTTTGCTCAGACACTCTTTTTTTTCGTGGTCAATGGTAATGTTGGGTACGGTGCGTAATACGTTACCGAGCGTAATGCGCACAATGGCATCACGCGGACTTTGCAATTCGGGCTTCGGCTAGTCGATCAACTCGAACTTGCCGTGGGATATGTAGGTGTAGGCGAGCATATTATTCATCTTCCAAATTTCAAATCTCCCCATTAGTTCTTATGCCATTCATAAATTCTAACATCTTGAAATTAATATCATTAGATAAATGAAGTCGTTCATTGTTAATAATATCTTCTTTTAGAATCTTCAGTATCTCATTTTTAAGTTTGTTCAACACCTCTTTGTGTCGCAAAATGATTTGGTAATTATTTTTCTCGATATATGGCTCAATCATCCAAACGCAATATCGTGCAACATTTTCAGACTCTTTATATATCCTCCCATCTTCAAGTATATGCTCCATCCAATCGTTATCAGACAATTCCCTTGCGCCATTAAAAAATAGATGAAATATTTCTTCCGCTTTAGACTCGTAACCACCTTCTATGCATAGTTTGAATATTCCGCAATACTTAGAATATAAATCTATAAAACTATCATTTCCGCGCGATATGCTTTCTTCGACATCCTTTGTGGCATATTTTATAGCAAGTTGCAAATCACCTAGTTCTTCGTATATTTCAGACATTTCACACCATATCAAGTCTTCACACTTTTCCTCGGCTAAAACAGATTTATGAAAAAATCTAAGGCTTTATTATAATCTTTTGTAAAACCATTATCCCCTAAATAATAATTCATCGCTAATGTGTAGTACATAGGA
>JAFOZN010000004.1 GCA_017391185.1 Alistipes sp.
AGATCACAGATCCCATAATCGACAACACAGCAGCATGCCAACACTTCTGGGATTTAAACGCTACCACAGCACCAGCCACCCAACAGAGGATAGAAGCAACGGCGTAGTATATCAATTCATTCCAACTCATCGTTTAGCCTCCTTTCTGCGCTTAGGCGCAATTTTATCATTTGCAGTTGCAGTCGCGCTTTTGGCATTTCCTATATTAGACTTTAACACCTTACGACCTCCAGCCGTAAGGAACATTACCACACCAGCCGCAATGGTAAGCCACAAAGCAATATGCGTCACAGGATACCACCCATCTCGCACACACTCCAGAACGCTATGCGTACTCCAACGACCTCGAGCATTATCGTAACCTACCTGATATATCTTCCATGAACCGAGTGTAGCAGGCTTGTTCACCTCTATTTCAAAACGATGTGACTCGCCCTCAGAGTCTTGAACCACGATACGCGAGAGATATTTCTTCGCCTCACGGCGTGGCATGGCAACAGCATATCGCTCACCCAAACGTAGATATGCTGGCTCGAAGATATGGCTTCCGCAACTTACCCAGCCCTCATATTTCGCCTTAGAACTCAGATTCTCGGCCTTGACATAGACGGCAGGGGCAGCTCCGACATGCTTCATCTCTCGGAAGTCGCTCTGGCCAGGGATAGCTCCCGCCATATCTAAGCTCTTGACGACTTCTAATCGCCAACCATCAATCTCCTGAATCAAACCCTCCTGCTCGACCAAAAGATACTCCTCGGAAGAGCTCTCCTGCTTGGTATCGAGGATATATAATTTAGCAGGATACTCCTCCATCGAAAACTCCTTAAGAGTGATGGCGAAAGGTAACTGCATAGAATTTCCTGCCTTGTCTCTACCTATGTGTGTAGCTTTATCTAACGATGTTGATACTGTAACTCGCTCCTTACCAGCACTACCAAAGCATCCAACACAAAGTATCGTAAATATTGCGACATGAGATATAATCGCCGCTAAACGTCTCTGGCGCCAACGATGCAGATCTTGCACTACATTCACACCCAAAGCTGTCATGAAGTAGAACAAGAGGATATTGAATATCCACGAAGATGTCATGCGCGAAAAACCCAACATCCCGACAATGCCTCCAGTATCGGGATCTTGACGTGTAAGACCAAAGATTATTGTAAGAACAACCATCGAGGTCAAAGACGAGATCATCGCATGAGAATCATAGAGCTGACGCATCCACCGCCATTTATCGCTCTGAACATATACAACTACCAACAGATAGAGGTAGTTGATAGCGAAAATAAGTCCCCACGGTTGACGTAGGAACCTATTTTCAAAATCACCAAGGAGTATCTGCAACGCCGCGCCCACCACAAGGAGGAGGGCGCAACGCTGGAAAGCCTCCTTATAACCCCATTTCAAGGTCATATACTTAAATTAAATGATTAAGCCTTCTTCCACTGCTCGCGCAAAAGCTCAACAGCAGCTGGCAATACTACATTACGATCACCCTGGCAACCGCACTCGAAGCTTACATAATAAGGATAGTTCATCTCCTTCAAAGCGCGGAATCCATCGATATAGTTATCCTTCTCGCCATCCTCACCTGGCATGCTGCGGCGACCGCGGCTTGCTACGTGAACGTGCTGCAAATACTCACCTGCTGAGAGAAGAGCTGCGTAGTCGTTAGTCTCCTCCTTCATGTGCCAGAAGTCACCCATAACCTTAACACCTGCACTCTTAGAGTCACGTGCGATAGCTGCACCGTCACTTACCAAACGCAAGTAGTGGCACTCACCACGGTTAAGTGGCTCAAGGATAACGGTTGTGTTGTGCTTGAGAGCGTACTCACCCAACTCATGCATCTGCTCGCACAAATACTCACGAGTCTCACGAGTGTGAGGCTTACATGGCTTCTGACCGTTGAAAGCTGGAACCATGATAACACCTGTAGAACCCAACTCACCAGCAGCAGCGATGATATCACGCATTGTAGAGTCGAATGTTGCCTTCACTGCAGGATCCTCAGCCAAGATAAAGCCACCGAAACCAGCACAGATAGCTGAAAGCTTAATGTTACGACCCTTAAGTGCGTTCTGAATCTCAGTTACACGGTTTGCCAAATTACGACCACCTGGCTCGAAACCAACGATACCGAGCTTCTCCATATAATCGAACTTCTCGTTAAGGTTCTTACCTGGAGCTGTACCCTCCTGGAATGAAAGACGCAACTCTGGCTTACCCTTCTTAGGAGCGCAAGATGCCAAAAGCTCTACTGGAGCAGTAGCAGCAGCAACAACAGCTGCGCCTGCCAATGATCTCTGCAAAAATTCTTTTCTATTCATATAGTCTGTTAGTTATAGTTTAGTAAACTTTTCTTCCAATTCTTTTATAAATTTCTCGACCGCCACGGTATCATCTGCAGCTGGAGTCCAACTTGCTATATTGGATGCCACGATAGGAGCATAGGGCCCTTGCTTGATCTCAAACAATACCGTATCATCTTCGAGCACCACCAAACCATGCCACACGCCAGCCTCAATATCAAAACCGACACAATCGCTCGCTGGAGAAACGATTCGAGATTGGATTAAATTGCCCTGATCATCATAAATCGTAACACCAACCTTTCCCTTAAGCACCGCTACGCTCTCCGAGCGAGCAGGATCAAGGTGTCTATGCACGGGCAGATATGTACCTCGGTGCATGACGTTAATCAAACGATTAATAGGCTCATCGGTAGAACGATGAAAATTATAATTCATCCTCAGGCGAGGTGACAAGCGAGCCTCTTCAGCTACACGAGCCATCAATTCTCCATCGATAAATTCCACCTTACCATTGGCCATAATCGAGAAATAAATCTAAGTTTTGTAAAAAGGGTGGAGAGGGAGTTTTACGGCTCCTACCCCACCCTCATAGTCTATTTTGTCAAAGTGGATTACTTACCTGGAGTAAATACAACACACTTATCCATATCCTGCTTGCCCAACTCGTGCTTGAACTCAGCCATGTAGTCCTGTGCAGACTTGCTCATCTCGTCCCAAGTCACAGTACCACCAGAGTAAGCAGCCTCACGGCCCATTACACCTGCCAAGCAAGAGATAGCGCACTCTGTAGCCTCATCGTGAGCTGTACCCTTACGGATGTGGTTAACCCAATCAACATGCTCCAAAACGTATGGGTTGTGCTGCTGGAACTCAGCCTTAGCAGCCTCCTCATCATACTTCCAGATAACGTTACCAGCCAAATCCTTGATAACACCTGCGCTGCTCCAAGAACCCTTAGTACCCTGGATGAACTCGCTTACGTTGTTTGAACAACCGTTGATCTGACGGCACATAGAGTGCATGTGGATACCATTCTCCATCTCGAAGTCAACACCAAACTGGTCGTACTGGTCACCAGTGATACGGCGGTGACGTGCACCAAATGCAGTAGCCTTAACTGGCTTCAAACCAGACATCCACAAGAATACATCGATATTGTGAACGTGCTGCTCTACGATATGGTCACCTGAGAGCCACTTCCAGTTAACCCAGTCGCGGATCATCCACTCAGTGTCTGTCCACTCCTTCTGACGCTCGCGGTACCAAAGCATAGACTGGTTCCAATATACGTTACCACCTGTGATCTCACCGATCCAACCCTCCTGGATCTTCTTGAATGCCTCAACGTATGCACGCTGGTGGTGACGCTGTGTACCTGTAACAACGCTCAAGCCCTTAGCCTTAGCCTGCTTTGCAGCAGCCATGATTGTACGGTAGCCCTTAGCATCTACAGCGATTGGCTTCTCCAAGAATGAGTGAACACCCTTCTCAGTTGCGTACTGGAAATGGATAGGACGGAATGCTGGAGGAGTAGCGATAACTACCATATCAACGCCTGAGTCGATAACCTTCTTGTAAGCATCGAAACCTACGAAGCACTTATCATCAGCAACAACCTGATTTGACTTAGCCAAACGGCCCTTCAAGCCATTAAGACGATCTGCAAAAGTATCACCCAATGCTACAACCTTGATACCGTTAGCAGCGTTCAAGAGGTCAAAGATAGCACCTGAACCACGACCACCACAACCGATAACACCGGCCTTCAACTCCTTACCATCGATAGCCTTATCTGGCAACTCTGGAACGTAGTATGTACCAGCCTCCTTGATTGGAGTGTAAACTGGACCCTTCTCACCGCAAGAAGTGAGAGCTGATGTACCAACAAGTGTTGAAACACCTAACAATGCAGATGTTGACAAGAAGTCTTTTCTGCTGATTTTGTTCTTACTCATAATAGTAGTAGTTTATTAAGTTAAAGTAAAGTATTAATATGTTTCTTTTTGGTTATTCTAAATCTGAGTGCTAAAATTATTTAGCCTCTACACCCTCTGGAACCTCACAAACAACACGGAAACCGATACCCTTGATATCTGAATACCACCAGATACTCTTTGGGTTCTGTGGATCGGTACGCAACCAAGCATCGTGCTCAGTCTTACCACGTGCTGCAGAACGAACCTGAGCTGCATCATTCACATAGTAACCACCACGAACAACATGCTCAGTACCTGACTCTGGACCCTTAGGATCGACTGCACCATCCTGCATCTGAGAATATGCATCCTCAGCATACCAGTCAGAGCAATACTCCATAGCGTTACCCAACATATTCTTCAAACCGAATGGATTAGCCTTCATCTTAGCAGGATCCTGTGTACGGTTCTTACTGTTGTTCATATAGATTACATGGCTATTGATAACTGTTGTATCAGCACCGAAGAGACCATTCCAGAAGCCCTCGTTAGTATAATCCTTTGGACTACCCTCGAAGTAGTATGGAGTAGATGTACCACCACGAGCAGCATACTCCCACTCAGCCTCAGTAGGCAATCGGTACTTCTTACCAGTCTTAAGTGTCAACCACTGGCAGAATGTCTGTGCAGAGTAGTATGTCATAGTGATAGCAGGGCGCTCACCCATACCCCAACCCTGATCTGGGAAGCCGAATGGAGGTGTTGGACCGCTGACTGCATCACAATCCTCACGCTGGTTATTAGCATAGATAGTCTCAGGAGATGTACGGCCCTCTGACATAGTGTCGCCATAGAATGCCCAGAACTGATCCCATGTAACCTCCAACTCACCCATAAAGAATGGAGAAACTGTCACATTACGCTGTGGAGACTCGTCTGCATTACGGAATGGCTCGTTCTCAGGGCTACCCATCATGAAGCTACCGCCAGGGATTGCAACCATACGAATAGAAGCTGCTGTGCCAGGGATAGTCTCCTCGAAGTTCTTAAACTCAGTAACTGCAGTAGCCTCTGTATAAAGCTCCTTACCCTCGTTTGAAACAGGAGCCTCAGTCATAGAAGAGTGCTTGTAATTTGGATTGTAGTGACCTGCATCCAAGTGACAGCTGATACACTGGAGGTTCAAAGCCTCCTCGTTCTCCTCATAGTAGAGGTGAGAAGTAACACCATCATCAGACAAACCTGCAGGGAAGATGTTAACGTGGCATGCCTTACAAGACTCGTTGTAAACGATGGTCTGAGCATACTCCAACTCACTCTTCATATCCCAATCTATATCCTCTGGATTCTTAGTAAGATATGACCAAACATCGTGCAGACCTGTAGTAACCTTAGCCTTCACATAGTCGAATGAACCCTTTGGAGGGAGGTGACACGCAGCACAATCTGTCATAACACCACTCTCGCTATTGTAGTGCATTGACTGCTTCCAGCTGGCATCTGACTCAGGATGGAAGTGACACATCATACATGATTCATTCTTAGAACTTGCCACCCAAACATAGTTAAAGGCGATCATCAACGAAAAGCCGAGCACGAGACCGGCCAACCCAACAAGTAGGTACTTTTTCTTATTACCTGATTTTGACATGATTATAATTTATAATTCACAAATTTTTAAGCTTCTTCACTCTAATTGAGTCTACCTCGACAAACTCGTTCTGGAGCTTAAGCAAGGCGCACCCAATACATTTTGTACATAATACAGGTCAAAAGTAATAAAAAATTCAGTTACCTCAAAAAAAATAACATTTTTTTATCAAAAAAAGTTCTATCTCAAAAAACAAGCCGATGGTGCGATAACACCATCGGCCATATAATAAGTCGAACACTAAGGTCTCAATCTCTATTTCTCAACCCACTTGTGCCACTTCTTCTCTGGATCATAACCAGCCTGAACCATAGTCTCTACGAACTGCATACCACGTACACCATCCTCTACACCTGGGAAATCAAGCATAGCCGCTGTAGGCTCCTCGCCTGCATGACGAGCACGGATAGTGAGAGCAAAGTTACGATAGATGTTAGCAAAAGCCTCCATGAAACCCTCTGGGTGACCACCTGGAGTACGAGTAACCCACTTAGCCTCATCTGACAAATAGCCATTACCAACACGAACAACCTCTGCTGGGCGATCCAACCACTTAATATAGAGTGAATTTGGCTCCTGCTGCCACCACTCCATACCGCCCTTGTCACCATAGACGCGCAAACGGATGTTGTTCTCCTCTCCAGCGGCAATCTGAGTAGCCTGCAAGAGTGCTGTAAAGCCCTTATCTGTACGCATGAAAGCACAAGCATCGTCATCGATAGGACGTCCCTCTGCTACGCGCAACAAATCTGCACAAATCTCAGTAACCTTAGCACCTGTCACAGTCTCTACCAAGTGCCATGCGTGAGTACCGATATCACCTACGCAACCGCCCTTACCTGAACGCTTAGGGTCTGTACGCCAACCTGCGTTGTTACCACCCTTAAGCTCGATACGATTTGCAAGCCAACCCTGAGTATACTCTACAAATACACGGCGAACCTTACCGATAGACTCCTCTGCGATACGCTTCTTCATCTCGCGGATTGCAGGATATGCACTATAACCATGAGTCAAAGCAAAAGTCTTACCTGTACGGTTAACGATCTCGCGCAACTCCAAAGCCTCCTCCAAAGTGAAGGTCATAGGCTTATCCAACACTACGTTGAAGCCCAACTCCAAAGCCTTGGCTGCAGGAGCAAAGTGGAAACGGTTAGGAGTAACGATTGTAACGAAGTCCATACGCTCGCCCTCTGGCAAAGCAGCCTCCTTCTCCAACATCTCCTCCCATGAGTAGTAGATACGATCCTCTGGAACATAGTATGACAGACCTGAACTCTTAGAGATCTCAGGATCGATACTAAACATACCACATACCAACTCGATCTCGTTGTCCATAAATGCTGCACGGCGGTGTACTGCTCCAATCATAGCATCGCTACCACCACCGATCATACCCATTCTTAACTTGCGATTTTTCATTTTATAAAGTTTTTGGTTAGAATATTATTCATAATTAAGACAAAGATACAAAAAAATTTTATTGGCAATACATTATTTAGTATTTTTTTGCGTAATTTTGTTTTAAGATGATCTATTTGAAATGAAACAGTATATCTTCCTTCTTCTACTTACATTTGGGGTAATTATCATACCCTCATCATCCGTTGCGCCATGTTATGCCAAAGATGGCAAATTGCTATCAGATGTATTTGAGACTGACAAACGTCAAGAACAACTCAAATTGCAAGATGGTATAACATCGCCAGTGGTGCATGATCCAGTAATAATCAAATGCGAGGAGAAGTATTATCTCTTTTGCACGGGATGGGGAATATCCTCCTTTGTATCTGACGATATGAAGCATTGGAAGCCTCAAGGAGGAGTTTTTGAACAAATACCCCAATGGATGAAAGAGCGTATCCCTGGATTCAGGGGGCATATGTGGGCGCCCGATATAATCTATCACAACGGGGAGTATCACCTATATTACTCTTGTTCCACTTTTGGTAAAAATCGCTCTTTTATAGGCCATGCTGTAAATAAGACACTCGACAGAGAATCTCAAGATTATAAATGGCAGGATCGAGGTATAGTGATAGAGTCTATTCCCGAAAGAGACCAGTGGAATGCGATAGATCCCAATGTGATAATTGATGAACAAGGCAAAGGTTGGTTTTCTTTCGGATCATTCTGGAGTGGGATAAAGCTCTTTGGGTTGGATGAAACTCTCTCCAAGCCACAAGAGCCACAGGAGTGGATAACCATTGCCACAAGAGACCGCTCTGAGAGCAAGGAGAACGCTATTGAAGCACCTTTTATATATAAAAGGGGGGATTATTACTATCTTTTTGTCTCGATAGATTTCTGTTGTCGGGGCAAAGAGAGCACTTATAAAATGGTTGTCGGACGCAGCAAGAGTATCAAAGGTCCATACCTTGACGATACGGGTAGGGCTATGCACAGAGGCGGATATAAGTCGATAAAATCATCTTCACAGGAGTGGGTTGCAGCAGGTCACTGCGGAGTACATCACATTGATGGCAAAGATTTTTTAGTAGCACACGCATACAGTTCTCAAACGGGTAATTCTCAACTAATAATCAGAGAAATAGTATGGGACGTAGATGGGTGGCCAGATATTAAACTTTAAGAAGAGATTTTGTTATGGCAGATAACTATTTAGGCAAAAAGATGGAGGATTATATGGCTGGAAGAGGTCTCTCCTCGACTAAAAAGAGTCAACCTTCATTACACAAATTATTACTACGCAATCGTAGCCATAGGGCTTACGATAACTCATTTACTGTAAGAGAGGATCAGCTACGCAAGATAATTGATGTAAATACAAAAACTCCCTCGGCTCGTAATCAGCAGGTATTGCGATTTCGCCCAGTATTGAAAGACGAAGCACAGTTTATTACACCTTATATAAAATTAGGAGGAGCACTACCCGAACTGAATCTACCACAAGAGGGTTTCGAGCCAAACGCCTATATTATAATTTGCACAACAAAAGAGGAGGATAGATGGGTAGATGTGGATTTAGGTATCTCGGCTCAATCTATGCTCTTGCAAGCCACCGAAATTGGACTAAATGGAATCTGCATAGGAGCGTTTAACAAGGAGGCTATCAAAGAGACATTCAAATTGCAATACGAGCCTCTGCTCATATTGGGTATAGGTCGCGGTGCAGAGAGAATCATACTCACAGAGATAGAAGAGGGAGCAGATCACAAGTATTACCGCAAGGATGGCGTACATTATGTGCCGAAACTCAGATTGGAGGATCTTATTATAAAGTAAAAATAGGCGGGAATCTCACGATTGCCGCCTATCTCGGAGCCACAGAAGCTCCATAAACTACTAACCCAAACTTAAAATAAATGAAGAAACCTCGCAACGGTTATCGGCCGCTGCTGGTAAACTATGTTGCAAAGAGCATGCCATTTGCCATTGGTTAAAACAAAACGCCCAACCACCCCACATCTGCGACTTAATACGCTATAAAACAAAAAAAACTCTCGAAGGCATCAACCTTCGAGAGTTTTATTTACATAGATACAAAAGCACTACAGTGTAACTGTATAGCTACCGCTCTCATACTTCTTAGACTCAGTCTGACCAGGGAGTGTAACAGTAGCTGTTGCTCCCTC
>JAFOZN010000301.1 GCA_017391185.1 Alistipes sp.
ATATTATCTTTGTCCTCAAAGTAGATCCCAATGATGAACATTTTTATAATCATATCTTTGTTTTTTCACCTCCTATTGCCCGCCCCAGAGGGTAATCAGCGCGAGATGGAAGCCCTCAGGCAGTGGCGTGCCGAGGAGATAGTATCGGCTAAAAGCATAGAAATCTTCGGCAAGGAGAACATCTGGTGTGCCGAGCCTATCTCGGAGCAGATTTTTGACCGCATGAGGAGTCGCTCCTATAAAGATAATTGCACCTTGCCACTCGACTCGTTGCGCTACCTGAAACTTCTGCACTACGATGCCGAGGGGAATATCCGCTTGGGTGAGATGGTGTGCCATAAGGCGGTGAGTGAGTCGTTGATAGCTATTTTCAAGGAGTTGTATGAGGCGCGTTATCCCATCGAGCGTATGGTGTTGATAGATAACTATGGGGCCGATGATGAGCTCTCGATGAGGGCCAATAACACCTCGGCATTCAATTTCCGTTTTGCCGCAGGTTCTACCACCGTCTTGTCGAGTCATAGTATGGGTACGGCTGTGGATATCAATCCGCTGTATAATCCCTATGTCAAGGTGCGCGAGGGACGTACGATAGTCGAGCCTACGACCGCACGCGACTATGTTGACCGCACCAAATCATTCCCATATAAAATTGTTGCGGGCGATTTGTGCCACCGACTCATGCTCAAACATGGTTTCGAGTGGGGTGGCGCATGGCGCAGTGTGAAGGATTATCAGCACTTCGAAAAACGACTCAAAAAGTAGTCAAGGGAATTTTGCATTTTGAATTCTGAATCCTACCTTTGTACTATGGAATCAAAAATTTTGCAAGGTTTAAATCGAGCGCAATACGATGCGGTGGTCAATTATGAGTCGCCATCGCTCATCATTGCGGGTGCTGGGTCGGGAAAAACCCGTGTACTGACCTCTCGTATAGCATATATGTTGGAGCAGGGTGTAAAGCCATGGAATATCCTCGCCCTGACCTTTACCAATAAGGCCGCTTCTCAGATGCGTGAGCGCATAGAGCAGATGGTCGAGGGCTCAGCGAGCCGTTATATCCGTATGGGTACATTCCACTCGGTCTTTTCGCGTATCCTCAGGGAGAATGCTGAGCGCATAGGCTACACCCAATCTTTTACTATCTACGAACCCAACGATTGTAAGAATCTGCTCAAGACAATCTGCAAGGAACTTGGCTTGGCAGATGAT
Source organism: Alistipes sp. (assembly GCA_017391185.1). GTDB lineage: Bacteria > Bacteroidota > Bacteroidia > Bacteroidales > Rikenellaceae > Alistipes. The sequence goes on from JAFOZN010000301.1 coordinate 1,213, forward strand.
AAATATAAGCCTCAGCGTATCCTTTCGCGTATCTCCTATGCCAAAAATGCACTCATCACGCCCGGAGCATACATCGCCAATGCGAGCTTTGCGGCAGAGGATCGTCAGGCTCAGATTCCACGCTTCGGTGAGGTCTATGAGGCCTATTGTCGCCGTTGTAAGCACAATGGAGCGATGGATTTCGATGATCTGCTGTTGCAGACCAACATCCTTTTGAGGGATTGCCCCGATGTGCTGGAGAAGTATCAGGAGCAGTTTCAATATATCTTGGTGGATGAGTATCAGGATACCAACTATGCCCAATATATCATCATTCGCCGCCTTTCGCTCAAACATTCGCGTGTCTGCGTAGTGGGCGATGATGCCCAGAGTATCTACTCGTTCCGTGGAGCGAAGATAGAAAATATCCTCTCCTTCCAGAAGGATTACCCTCAGGCTAAGGTCTTTAAGCTTGAGCAGAACTATCGCTCGACACAGACCATCGTCAATGCCGCCAACTCGGTCATCGAGCGCAACTCGCGCCGCATGAAGAAGGTCTGCTTCTCGGAGGGCGATTCGGGTGAGAAGATTCGCATCGTGCGCTCTTATACTGACCGCGAGGAGGGTGATATCATCGCACAGGATATCCGCGAGAAGCTCAACGGCAGCGAAGATAGTTGGAATGAAGTGGTGGTCTTGTATCGCACCAATAACCAGTCGGCGGTGGTGGAGCAGTCTTTGCGCCGTCATGCCATCCCATATCGCATCTATAAGGGTAGCTCGTTCTACGACCACAAGGAGATCAAGGA
>JAFOZN010000302.1 GCA_017391185.1 Alistipes sp.
CCTGATAAGGCGAGGATTGGAATCTCTAACGGTATATTCTGAGTGTAGAGATGCCATTCATCGGATGATAAATCATCCTCTGTGGCATGACGCAGGCGTTACACCTGTTTTATTATTAGATATCTCTCTTATCTTTCATCTCTCATCTTTCATCTTTTATCTTTCAAAAAATCCCAATTTTTTGTAGCTTTTTCACCCTCTTTTGCGACTATAATAGTAAATAGTGTTGGTGAGTTTAGGCTAAGAGGGGAATATTGAGAAACTTTTTCATTATATTTGCTCTCTAAAACAATAAATTTTTCGCATTTAAAAACCAAAAACTAAGCAATATGGAAGAGATTAAAAATGAGCAGGAGCTTCAGACTCCTGAGCAGAATCCAGCTTCTGCACCCAAGCAGGGTGTAGTAAAGCCTCAGCCCAAGCGTTCACGCATGAGCTTCGGTAAGGTATTTTTGGCAGCATTGCTGGCAGTTGTAGTGGGTAGCGTGGTATCGCTGATCTTCTGGATATCACTCTTTTCGGGATTTTCAGCTATGGTTAAGACCGAGGTGAAGCCCATCCCAGAGAGCGCCATCCTCAAGATCGACTTCAAGGAGAGCTTGATCGATGCCCCATCGAAGAATCCTTTCGCTTTCGACATTGTCACTATGGAGCCTACCTCATCTCTTACAATCTTCAATGCCTTGCAGGCTATCGAGGCAGCCGAGACAGATGAGCGTATCAAGGGTATCTATATCAATGCAACGGGTACAGGCTCTGCTTCGGCCGATTTGTTGGAGGAGTTGCGTGAGGCTATCACACACTTCAAGGAGAGTGGTAAGTTTGTCGTATCTTACGCCGATGTATATTCTCAGTGGGTGTACTACCTAAGCTCTGTAGCCGACAAGGTATATATGCAACCTGAGGGTACCTTCTCATTCACAGGTCTTTCGATCAGCACCATGTTCTACAAGGGCTTGATCGACAAGTTGGGTGTCGAGGTTGATATCCTCCGTCCTACAGTATGTAAATATAAGAGTGCCGTAGAGCCATTCTTCTTGGATAAGATGTCGGATGCCAACCGTGCTCAGATGCAGGCTATGGCCGACGGCATGTGGGGCGTATTGACCGAGGCGGTGTCGGCATCGCGTGGCATCAGCGTAGAGGAGCTCAACCGTTTGGCTGATGAGTTGGCTATCAGCTTGCCAAAGGATGCTTTGGAGCATAAGCTCATCGATGGCTTGAAGTATCAGGATGAGATGGAGCAGCTCTTCAAGGATGAGTACGGCATCGAGGATCTTAACTTCATTTCGCTGGGTGACTACGCCAATGGCTTGGTGCCAGATGTGAGCAAGCTCTCAGCACCTAAGGTGGCTATCGTATATGCCAACGGTGAGGTTGTGGATGGCGAAGGCGCGGATGATAATATCTACGGCTATACCATGGCTCGCGAGATTCGTGAGGTGGCCGATGACGAGAGCATCAAGGCTGTGGTCTTGCGTGTGAACTCTCCAGGAGGTAGCGCACTTGCTTCGGATATCATCTGGCGCGAGGTGGAGCTCTTGAAGGCTAAGAAGCCTGTGATCGTATCTATGGGTTCTTACGCTGCTTCGGGCGGTTACTATATCTCTGCTCCTGCCGATGCTATCGTAGCCGATAAGTTGACTTTGACAGGCTCTATCGGTGTATTTGGTATGGTGCCAAGCGTGGGCAAGGCTCTCAAGGATAAGGTTGGCGTTACTGTCGATGCTGTCAATACCAACAAATACTCAGATATGAGTAATAGCTTCTCGGCTCTCAAGCCTGCCGAGTATCAGGCCTTGATGAAGGGCGTGGATAGAGTCTATGAGCGTTTCACTTCGTTGGTGGCTCAGGGACGTAACCTCACTATCGAGAAGGTTTTGGAGATCGCCGAGGGACGTGTATGGTCAGGCGTAGAGGCTCAGAAGATCGGTTTGGTAGATACATGTGGCGGTTTAACTGCAGCTATCGCTATTGCGGTGGATAAGGCCGAGTTGGGCGAGAACTACCAGATCGTAGAGAAGAAGTCTAAGGCCGAGGGCTTCATGGCTATCATCGAGCAGTTGGGTGGTACTATAAAGGCTTCTATGAGCAAGAATTCAGAGCTGGCGGAGCTTTATGAGAAGTATAAGAATATCGAGCAGATCGTTACCCGCAAGGGCATCTATACCTTCTGCCCATACGACCTCAAGATCGAGTAAGCTCTACAGATAATAAAAGAGAAAAGCGGTGAGTTTTCGGCTCACCGCTTTTGTTGTAATTGTAGAGGATTATACAGGACAAAATCCTGTCAGATCAAACCCAGAGTTGACCTCACTCCATGAGGCGTTGACTCCATTCTCGACCTTCGACATAGCCGCCACGAGTGGCACCATCACCTTGCGTGAACGTGTGTCCAGCGGCTCATCGGCCTC
>JAFOZN010000303.1 GCA_017391185.1 Alistipes sp.
GTGAAGCCAAGGCGATGAGTATGACACTTCCCAACATGGTGAATTGAGCCTGAAATGCCAACAAAACACCCACTGCAACAAACGAGAGCCACATCCACTCTCGGCGCGAAGTTAGGCGAGAAATCACCACATCGGCAGAGAACATCACAATCCATGCAAACAAGGTCTGAATCAACGCACCGACCACAGGCCAACGATAAAATTGCAACAAGAATGCCCCCGCATAATCGGGATAACTATCTAAATAACGCACCTGCAACTGTACAAAATCGGGCAAGGTAGAGAAGAAACTCATAGCCTCCATCCAACGCAACGTATTGGGATAGACCAAAAGCCAAAAGAGATACACGAGTGGCAAAAGCACCAACGAATGGCGCAGAACTATCTTTTTCATATCTAAATTCCTTTTCTTTACTCAAACAACTTTTTGACCTGATCCATTGGTAGTTTCACCTCGCCTAAAATAAACTCTGGCACATTATAGGATTTCATACGCCATGTATTGTGAAGAGGATTTTGCTGAGGCAACAAAAATGGCTTGGTACACACCCCATTAGCGTCAATGTGAGCAAAATAGAGACGTGTAAATCGACCATCCAATCGGCGAGATCCCACCACTACCCAACGGCCACTCGATGACCATGCATGGCAACTCTCCGAATCTTCGGAATTAAGCATAGAGACATCCACACGCTGCTTTGACTGTAGATCTATCATCGCCATATCCGCCTGCTTGTGCCATACGGGGAAGGTGGCACAATCCGATGATGCATATAAGAGATAACGACCATCGGGCGAAATGCGAGGGAACGATGCACTACGATCATCCTCTTGAGAGTGGTACACCGTATCTACCTGCTCCAAAAGCTGACCACGCTCACGATCAAATCCTACTCGCAAGATATCATAACGAAGCTGCTTACGCTCCTTGGGTAAAACAACAGGCTCTGCCGAACAGAAATAGAGCGACTCTCCATCGGGTGACCACGCTGGGAAGGTCTCCATGCGTGTAGAATCCATAAATCGAGGATCAACCAACATCTCACCCTTTTCTGTGTCATATATCATCAGATTAGAAGCCTTATCATAGACCTCAATCTTCTGCTCATCTTTGGCAAAAAATGCTTGAACTGTATCGTTCGAGGAGTAAGCCACAAAGCGTCCCAATGGATTCCACATAGGATAGACTCCTTGTTTCTTGGGCCCAATCTCAGGGAAGCTGACTTTGGAGATTTCACCATCCTTGAGGAACACCGTACCACCGCCCTTACCTCTGGCATGGAACATCATCTCATCGGGAGAGTAATTTTTGAATGAGTGGCAATTCACACATCCATCACCATTGACCGAATTATCCACCAAGACCTTCTCTACGAACGATGTCAAATCACGCTGATAAAGGCCCATCTGTCGCCAACCCTCATAACTTGGCTCGATCAGACGATAGGCTACCCAACCATCTATCTCATCCTCTGAGACATGAATATCAAAAGGCTTAAACTCAACGCCTTGAGGCTCATCCTTATCCCAAACAGAGACAGTAATGCTCAAACTCTTACCCGCAGCTTGAGCCATGAGTTTACGCCACTCATCAAGCGGAATATCCACCAAGCCATCTCGCCCTTTAACCTCCAATACTTTCGCTCCTTGCAAAGCGATATCAGCCTTGATATACTTTACGCCAGAGACCATAAAGTTCAGAGGGGCGATATTTTTAGGCACCGTAACACCAACATAATCTGGAAATATCAAAGGTCGCTCCGCCGACTTGCGCTCCGCCACCGTAGGAAAGCTGCTGCAAGCGCTGACCACAAAAGCCAAAAGCACGACCGTCAAAAGTCTAATTTTCATATCTATACACCGTTTATACACTACAAATAAAGCAAAAATAAGAAAATTTATTCACATTATGCAACTTTAAGCCCCAAAAAGAGTTTTTACACTGGCTATTTTCTCTTGTTGGTTATATCGAAATTGATACGCACAAAGACTTTATCAACAAAATGCGCCCACGCCTATTATTATAAGGTGTAAATTGCCCGAATTTCGATTTTTTATTTGTATATTTGCGGTCAACTTTGCCTGCCGAGAGCGAGCAAAGAAGAAAGTGCAATAATCGAATTAAAAATATAGAATCTATGGTAGCAGACAAGTACACACCACAAGAGATTGAATCCAAGTGGTATGAGTATTGGATCGAAAACAAACTTTTCCACTCGGAGCCTGACGCTCGCGAGCCTTACACTATAGTTATCCCACCACCCAACGTAACTGGTATGTTGCACATGGGACACATGCTTAACAACACGCTTCAGGATGTTTTGATGCGCCGCGCACGTCAGCAGGGCAAGAATGCTTGCTGGGTGCCAGGTACTGACCACGCATCTATCGCCACAGAGGCCAAGGTTGTAGCTAAGCTCAAGGCTGAGGGTATTGACAAGGCTTCACTTTCGCGCGAAGAGTTCTTGGCTCACGCATGGGAGTGGAAGGAGAAGCATGGTGGTATTATCCTCCAGCAGTTGCGCAAGTTGGGTGCTTCATGTGATTGGGATCGTACATGCTTTACGATGGACGAGCCACGCACTCAGAGCGTGATCAAGGTATTCTGCGACCTCTACGAGAAGGGTAAGATCTATCGAGGCGTACGTATGGTCAACTGGGATCCATCGGCTAAGACTGCACTCTCGGATGAGGAGGTAATTTATAAAGAGTCACAGGGTAAGCTCTACTATTTGCGTTATCAGGTAGAGGGCTCAGATCGCTATTTGGTTGTTGCAACAACCCGTCCTGAGACCATCTTGGGCGATACTGCAGTCTGCCTCAACCCTAACGATGAGCGTTATGCAGATATCCCAGAGGGTGCGCGAGTAATCGTACCATTGGTAGGTCGCTCGGTGCCAATCATCCGCGATGAGTATGTCGATATCGAGTTCGGTACAGGAGCTTTGAAGGTTACTCCTGCACACGATGTGAACGACTATATGTTGGGTGAGAAGTACAATTTGGAGACTATCGACATCTTCAACGATGATGGCACGATAAACGACAAGGTAGGAATGTATGTTGGCGTAGATCGTTTCGACTGCCGTAAGCAGATCGAGAAGGATTTGCAGGAGGCTGGTCTGATGGAGAAGGTCGAGCAATATACCAACAACGTGGGTTACTCGGAGCGTACAGGTGTAGCTATCGAGCCAAAGCTCTCGATGCAGTGGTTTATGTCTATGGCCGAGATTGCAGAGCCAGCGACAAAGGCTGTATTGGAGGATGCTATTAAGTTTATCCCTGCAAAGTATAAGAATACATACCGCCACTGGATGGAGAATATCAAGGATTGGTGTATCTCACGTCAGTTGTGGTGGGGTCAGCGTATCCCAGCATACTACTTGCCTAAGGGAGGATATGTAATCGCAGAGACTGCTGAGCAGGCTTTGGAGAAGGCTCGCGAGAAGGCTCAGGATCCAACATTGCAACTCAGCGACTTGCGTCAGGATGAGGATGTACTCGATACATGGTTCAGCTCTTGGTTGTGGCCTATCTCTGTTTTTGACGGAATACGTAACCCTGAGAACGAAGACATCAAGTATTACTACCCTACCAGCGACTTGATCACAGTCCAGATATTATCTTCTTCTGGGTAGCACGTATGATTATGGCTGGTTATGAGTACCGAGGTGAGAAGCCATTTGGTAATGTATATTTCACAGGTATCGTACGCGACAAGTTGGGCCGCAAAATGTCTAAGCAGCTCGGCAACTCACCAGATCCACTCGATCTGATTGCCAAATATGGTGCTGATGGTATGCGTGTAGCAATGATGCTCTCTTCTTCGGCAGGAAACGATGTGATGTTCGATGAGGCTCTCTGTGAGCAGGGTCGTAACTTCGGTAACAAGATCTGGAATGCCTACCGTCTGATTTCGATGTGGCAGGTGGATGAGTCATTGGCTCAGAGCGAGAATAACCGTCTCTCGGTAGAGTGGTTTAAGCAGACTCTCTCGAAGGCTATCGCTGAGATTAACGATCTCTTCTCATCATACCGCATCTCGGAGGCATTTATGCGAATCTACAAGCTCTTCTGGGATGATTTCAGCGGTTGGTATTTGGAGATGGTTAAGCCTGCATATCAGCAACCAACAGATAAGGCTACGATGGAGTCTACGAAGTATTACTTCGACCAGCTCATGCGCCTTATCCACCCATTCATGCCATTCGTGACAGAGGAGATCTGGCAGGATCTTGCGCCACGCGCCGAAGGTGAGTCTATCATGTATGCGCCAATGCCTGAGGCTGAGCAGGTGGATGAGAAGCTACTCGCTCGTTTTGAGCTTGCCACAGAGGTTATCACAGGCATCCGTAACGTACGCAAGCAGAAGAACATCGCTCAGAAGCAGGAGTTGGAGCTCAACGTAATCGCAGACGAGAACTATCCAGCTGAGTATGCTCCTGTGATTGCCAAGATGTGTAACCTGAGTCAGATTAACCTCATCGAGGAGAAGGATCCTACGGCTGATGCCTTCATCGTCAAGACTACTCAGTATTTTGTACCGATGGGCGAGATGATTGACAAGGATGCCGAGCTTAAGAAACTCTCTGATGAGCTCACATATTTGGAGGGATTCCTCTCAAGCGTAATGAAGAAACTCTCTAACGAGCGTTTCGTAAATTCAGCTCCTGAGAAGGTTGTCGCTAACGAGAAGGCCAAAAAGGCTGACGCTGAGGCTAAGATCGCTGCTATCAAGGAGCGCATGGAAGCACTTAAATAAAGCGTTAGATGCTCAAAAGAATCATACCACTGCTTTTTGCTCTTATGCTCAGCCTTACGGCTTGTCATAAAGAGCAAAGCGGTGTGAGTATGGTTGTTGCCCCAAGACCTTCACATATCATCCTACCCCCTTCGGTAGAGTATGATCCGCATTTTTGGTCACAAAACATTATAATGCGCGGAATAGACTCTACGGCTTGGGGTACTATCTGCAAAAGAGTAGAGAAGATGGGCATCAAGCGCATGCGCATGATGGTGATGCCGTCTTGGTGGGAGCCCCAAAATGATAACAACGACTCGGAAATAACAGCATGGGAAAATCTGACTCTTTCATCTGTCGAGATGCAATCGCTCTACAAGGCGTTGGATTTGGCCGAAAGAGAGAAGATTGATGTCACGATGGTGGCGTGGGGTTGTCACAAATGGTGTGGGCATATCATTGATACTAAATATCGTTCAAACCAGAGATATTTCTTAGCAGAGAGCAACTCTACTGAAGATTGGTGTATCCCTTCGAAGCAGATTGATGAGTGGGCAGAGAGCATTTCAGCGCTTCTGCAACACTTGATTCTAAAAAAGAAATATACCTGCATCAAGGCTCTGACGCTAATCAACGAGCCAAGTTGGTCATATCAGATTGATGGCAAGGTTGACGCTGAGCATTACTTTAAGATGTGTCATGCCGTAGATGAGCGTTTGGAAAGAGACGGAGTGCGTAACAAAATTAGATTCGACCTTTCGGATGATGCCGAGAACATTGAGTTCCTCAAGCACTCAACCCGTAGCGTAGATGATATTGCCGACTCTTACAACTCGCACACCTATAAATTTGGTTACGAGACACCCAATAGCGAGATTGAGGCTTGGGAGAGAGCCAATATCGAGGTGGTTGCACCGACAGGTAAACCGCACTACATAGGAGAGTTCGGATCGAATCAGAATGTGGGTGCATCGCGACAAAAGGATATAGACCTCTACGAACGAGGCGTCCTGATGGCTCGCATAGCTCTTTCGCTGATGAATGCTGGTGCGGCAGGGGTAAGCTATTGGTCTCTCTTGGATCAATACTACGCCTTCACCGATTCTTATGGTTCGATGCAACAGTTGGGCCTGTGGCGTTCGGCTAAGAGCGAGTATCGGAGTGAGCCATACTATGATAATATAAAGTGTGATTTGGAACTCAGACCTCAGTATTGGGCATACTCTCTGCTGACTCGTCACATCGGATCAGGCGAGATATACCCTTTGACTACGGGCAACGAATTTGTCGCGGCTTCGGCCTTTCGCGATGAACAGGGTAAGTGGGTTTACATCTTTGCCAATGGCTCGGAGGAGGATTTCGTGGCCACGTTAGAAAACAAGGCTCTTGGCAAAACAAAATTTAGCCACTACGCCTATACCAAAGAGACTCTGCCCCAAGATGATAGCCTAATCGAGGCAGATGACAAGATAAGCTCACGCAAGGGTGCATTAGAGATCGCTATTGAGGCTCAGAGCGTAGCGGTATATGTAGAGAAATAGAGAGATGGCAGATATTACGATATATACAGACGGAGCAGCACAGGGCAACCCCGGACGAGGTGGTTTCGGCGTGGTATTATTATCAGGCCCACACCGCAAGGAGTTGGCTTCGGGCTTTAGACTCACGACCAACAATCGCATGGAGCTAATGGCTGTATGCGTAGCGTTGGAGGCTCTGAAGTTTGAGGGTAGCAACGTCACCCTCTACTCTGACTCGAAATATGTAGTCGATGCAGTGAATCAGCGTTGGGTATTTGGGTGGGAGCGCAAAGGCTTCGCTGGCAAGAAAAATCCCGACCTTTGGATGCGTTTTCTAAAGGTATATCGCCGTCACCACGTACAGTTTGTATGGGTTAAGGGACACGCCTCAACCATAGAGAACAATCGTTGCGATGAATTGGCGGTAGCGGCAGCCAACGGAGAAGTGCTACACGAGGATACGGGTTATAAACCAGGATAAGGTATGGATATCGAATCTATCAGAGAGTATTGCCTCAAAAAGAGAGCCGTCACAGAGGAATTTCCTTTTGATGATACGACTCTGGTATTCAAGGTAGGGGGAAAGATGTTTGCCTGCATGCCATTGGATAGAGCCGATATGCTCACACTAAAGTGCGATGCCGAGTATGCCTTGGAGCTAAGAGAGCGCCACTCAGCCATAGAGCCAGCATGGCATTTTAATAAAAAGTATTGGAATCAACACCGCATATCGGAGTTGGAGGATGATCTACTAAAGAGTCTGATAGACCACTCATACGATGAGGTGCTACGGAAGATGTCTCGCCGAAAGAGAGAAGAGATAGAGAATTTAGAATAGAGAGCCAATGAAAATCACATTCTTGGGAACAGGAACATCACAGGGAGTACCTGTCATAGGTTGTCGTTGTGAGGTGTGCCAATCATCCGATGAGCGCGACAAACGTCTGCGCACCTCGGCTATGATAGAGTGTGATGATATGCGTATAGTAATTGACGCTGGGCCCGACTTTAGAGAGCAGATGCTTCGCACGGGAGTACGCACATTGGATGCTATATTGCTCACCCACGAGCATAAGGATCATACGGGCGGATTGGATGATGTGAGAGCATTCAACTTTGTGGACTTCCCCACCATACGCCCCATAGACATCTATGCCACACACCGCACGGCAGAGGTGGTGCGCAAGGATTTTGATTATGCCTTTGTGAGTAATAAATATATAGGTGTGCCAGAGATGCGACTCCACGAATTTGATCCTAAGAAGGATTTTGAGGTCAAAGGTCTAAGCATAACGCCCATCAGAGGTCACCATTCGGAGCGTTTCGAGGTGACGGGCTTCAGGATTGGCAAGATGGCATATCTGACCGATTTCAAACAATTGATGGAGGGTGAGATAGAGAAACTTCGAGGTGTAGAACTTTTGGTGGTCAATGCTTTGCGTTTTGAGCCACACTACTCACACTTCTGTGTCGAGGAGGCTCTCGACCTTATAAGCAAAGTAAAGCCTCGCAAGGCATACCTCACTCACCTATCGCACACGATAGGTCTGCACGCCCAGAGCGAAAACAAATTACCCGAAGGCGTGAGCTTAGCTTACGATAGGCTGAGTGTAGAGATATAGAGAAAAACTAATAATAAAGATAGAAAATGAGCAACAAACTAAATGGTAAGACCGTAGTCATCACAGGTGCATCATCGGGAATCGGTGAGGCGATGGCTAAGGTATATGCCCAGATGGGTGCTAAGGTGGTACTTGGCGCACGACAGGCCGATAAGTTGGAGGCGTTGTGTAAGCAGATCACCGCAAACGGCGGGCAAGCAGTATATTCGGCTTGTGATGTAACGAAGGTGGAGGATTGCCAGAAACTGATACAGACCGCAGTAGATAGCTTCGGGGGAATAGATGTATTGATCTGCAACGCTGGAATCTCGATGCGAGCATTGTTCGATGATCTGGATTTGAGCGTATTACACCGCTTGATGGATGTAAATTTCTGGGGTACGGTATATTGTACTAAGTTTGCCTTGCCATATCTTCAGAAGTCGAAGGGTTCGTTGGTAGGAATCTCATCCGTAGCGGGTATTCATGGTCTGCCAGGTAGAACAGGTTACTCGGCATCGAAGTTCGCCATGACAGGATTTTTGGAGACTATCCGAGTAGAGAATCTCAAAAAGGGACTACACGTGATGGTGGCTTGCCCAGGATTCACCGCCTCGAACGTACGCTTCTCTGCTCTGACAGCCGATGGCTCGCAGCAGGGTTCTACCCCACGCGAGGAGGGCAAGATGATGACAGCCGAGGAGGTAGCTCATATCGTAGCCAAAGGTATAGCTCGCCGCAAGCGTCTTTGCTTGATGGAAGCTGAAGGTCGCGCAACGCACTTCGTAAAGAAGTTTGCTCCGGGTATAGTGGATAAGCTCTTCTATTGGGTAATGTCCAAAGAGCCAGATTCACCATTTAAGTAGAGAAAAAAAGACTCGCATAGCCTGATTGGCTATGCGAGTCTTTTTTAAAATCCCCTTGACTAATCAACCCTACGCAAAACCAGTGCGGTGCGTGAGGTATTGTAGATCTTCAGGCGAGGATAGAGCGTACCATCTTCGCCCTCAACATTGAATGAGAAGTATTCCTGCCCCTCCTGGTGACGAGCATGACCTCCGAAACGCTCCTCATCCGAAGAGAGCAACAACTCATACTTACCAGCCTCGTGCAACGGAATCTCATAATCGGGGATGGATGCCGTTGAGTGCCAATTCAAGACAAAGATCAAATCTCGATGCGAATAGACCATAGTCTTATTCTGCTCATCCATCATTAGATTGTAAGGATAGCCATCCGACAAAATCCTATTCTCCTTCACCAACTCGATCATCGCCTTATCGAACTCGGCCAACAAGCCATAGCGCAACTCCTCGTTATCTCTAATAGACCAGATACGGCGCGCATGTTGGCACGACCAGCCGTTACCTTCGCGTGGGAAATCAATCCATTCGGGATGGCCAAACTCATTACCCATGAAATTGAGGTATGCCTCACCACCACAAGTGATTGTAATCAGACGTATCATCTTGTGCAGAGCCATTCCGCGATCTACGACCAGATTCTCCGTCTTGCGATCCATCGAATCATACATCAACTTATCCAACAGACGGAATGCAATGGTCTTGTCTCCAACCAAAGCCTGATCGTGCGATTCGGCATAGGCAACGGTCTTGACGCTCGGCAAACGATTGGTCAAGATTGACCACATCTCCCATATATTCCACTCCTCATCGGGGGTATCCTTGAGCATCTTAATCCAGAAATCGGGGATAGCCATACCCAAGCGATAGTCGAAGCCAACACCGCCGTCCTCTATCTTGCAACACACGCCCGGCATACCGCTAACATCCTCGGCTATAGTGGTAGCTTTGGGACGGAAATCGTGTACCAAGCGGTTGGCAAGTGTAAGGTAGGTAACTGCATCGAGGTCAACACCCTCATCGAAGAACTTTTCGCGTGAGTCAAAGTCGATATATCCACGATGATAATAGAGCATCGAAGTCACACCATCGAAACGGAAGCCATCGAAATGGAACTCATCGAGCCAATACTTTACATTCGACAAGAGAAAATGCTCCACACCGCCCTTGCCATAGTCGAAGATCATAGAGTCCCAATACTGCTGATAGCCTGCCTCACCAGCCTTTGAATAGTGATGACCTGAGCCATCCAAATCGAGGATACCTTCGTTCATATTCTTGACATAGTGGGCATGCACCAAGTCCATAATCACGGCAATACCCATCTTGTGCGCCGTGTCGATGAGTTTTTTCAACTCTTCGGGCGTACCAAAGCGTGAAGATGGAGCAAAGAAGTTGGCGACATGATAGCCAAACGAGCCGTAGTACGGGTGCTCCGCGATAGCCATCAACTGCACAGCATTATATCCTGCCTCCTTGATGCGTGGGAGGATATTTTTGGTAAATTCGTTATATGTACCCACCTTAGCCTCCTCCTGAGCCATACCCACATGGGCCTCATAGATAAGCAGGTCACCTAACTTAGAGGCATCGAACTTCTTATCGTGCCACTTATATGGCTTTTCGGGATTCCAGAATTGGGCTGTATAGTTCTTGGTCACTTCATCCTGCACTACACGTGTAGCATAGGCTGGGATACGATCATGCCAACCGTTGGCTCCATGAACATGGAGTTTGTAGAGCGAGCCATGTTGCAAAAGATGTCCATACATTGCCTCTGGCAAAAAGATACTCCACACGCCGTTACGATCCTTCTCCAAGCGGAGCTGAGTACGTTGCCAAGAGTTGAAATCGCCAAAGATAAAGACATCGTAAGCCTCAGGCAACCACTCTCTGAACCACCAGCCTGAAAGCGTATCATCCCACTGCCAGCCATAATAGCGATAGCCGTTGGCATAATCGACAATCGAGCCTGCCTGAGCCTCGATGGCTGACATACGCTTGAGATATCTCTCATGACGATCTGCGATCTTATCGGCAACAGGTTGTAACCATTCATCGCGCTCAACCATAGCCAATACCTTATGTGAACTCTCCATAGTTGTGATTTTCTATTTGATTTATACACAAATATAATAAAAATTTCGTTATATTTGCCCAAAATTAGCCACAAGCTAACAATATTAATTAACTAAATAACGTAAAACTATGTTCAAAGGACAACCAAAAGGTTTGTATGCGCTGGCTCTCGCCAACACAGGTGAGCGTTTCGGCTATTACACAATGCTTGCAGTCTTCGCTCTCTTCTTGCGTGCTAACTTCGGTTTGGATGCAGGTGTAGCGGGTGCTATCTATTCAACATTCCTCGGATTGGTATATTTTATGCCTCTGATCGGTGGTATCTTGGCCGACAAGTTCGGTTTCGGTAAGATGGTAACAAGCGGTATTTTTATCATGTTTATCGGCTACCTCTTGCTCTCATTCCCACTCGGAGGTGACACATTGGCTATGATTGCTATGTTGGGCGCTTTGCTCTTCATCTCAGTGGGTACTGGTCTTTTCAAGGGTAACTTGCAGGTAATGGTAGGTAACCTCTACGATGATCCTAAGTATTCTGCTAAGCGTGACTCTGCCTTCTCTATCTTCTACATGGCTATTAATATCGGTGCTTTGTTTGCTCCAACTGCCGCTGTAGAGATCAAGGAGTGGGCTGAGACATCTCTCGGCTTCTCTGGCAACGATGCTTACCACTTCTCATTCGCAGTGGCTTGTGTAGCGTTGATCGCTTCTATCGCCATTTACTACATCTTCCGTCCTACGTTCCGTCATGTAGAGGGTGGTCAGCGTAAGAAGGGCGAGGAGGCTCAGGTGGTAGATACTCTTACTCCAGAGCAGACTAAGGCTCGTATGACTGCACTTTTCTTGGTATTTGCCGTAGTAATCTTCTTCTGGATGGCATTCCACCAGAACGGTTTGGCTCTTACTTACTTTGCAGATGAGTTCACCGCGAAGTCATCTGAGGGCTTGCAGAGCATGGCATTCAACGTATGGAACTTGGCTTTGGTTATCATCGCTGTATATGCTGCATTCTCAATCTTCCAGAGCGAGGAGGTTAAGACAAAGATCGTATCATCGGCTATCGTATTGGGCGTGATCGCTATCTTGGTTTACAAGTACCTCAACATCTCAGGTTCTATCGCAGTAAGCGCACCTATCTTCCAGCAGTTTAACCCATTCTACGTTGTAGCTCTTACTCCAGTATCAATGGCTATCTTCGGTGCTTTGGCATCGAAGGGTAAGGAGCCTTCAGCACCTCGTAAGATCGCTTACGGTATGTTGGTAGCTGCTGCAGGTTTCGCAGTAATGGCATTGGGTTCTATGGGTCTTTTGACTCCAAACGAGCAGGCTGCAGCTGGTGAGAATGGTACATTCGTATCGGCTAACTGGTTGATCTCGACTTACCTTGTTTTGACATTTGCTGAGTTGTTGCTCTCGCCAATGGGTATCTCATTCGTATCGAAGGTAGCACCTCCTAAGTACAAGGGTATGATGATGGGTTGCTGGTTTGTAGCAACTGCTATCGGTAACATGCTCGTAGCTGTTGGTGGATTCCTTTGGGGAGGTCTTCCATTGTGGATCGTATGGTCAGTATTTATCGTATTGTGCTTGCTTTCGGCTCTCTTTATGTTCGTAATGATGAAGCGTTTGGAGGCTGCAACAAAGTAAGCAGACTATTATTCCAAAATATAAAAATCGGCAATATCCACAGCGGTATTGCCGATTTTGTTTTTTGGAGCTTTTTACATACTTTTGTCGCAAACGATAAAACACTCTCAAGATGAAATACTTTTTCCTTGTGATAATGGTTGCCTATTTGGGTGGCAATATATACTTGTTTATCCGTACTCTGCAACAGATTAGTTCCCTACCTTTGGGGTGGAAGATACTATTCAGCGTACTGTTTTGGATGGTAGCTACGGCGATGTTTCTCTCCATAGGTATGCGTAATATAGAGATTCCTCAGAGCCTATCACGCCTGATGTTTCAGGCAGGATCGGCTTGGATGATATTTATATTATATATGGTATTGGGACTCCTTGTTGCTGATCTTACACATCTCGCCGTGCCTAAATTCAACGGTTATCCGTGGGCATTGGGACTCACCATCTGCCTGATGATATATGGATACTACAATTACCGCCACCCTCAA
>JAFOZN010000304.1 GCA_017391185.1 Alistipes sp.
GGATATTCTCGCCATCGGCTTTGGTGATAACCATCATGTCGGCCATCTCCATGATACCGCGTTTAATACCCTGCAACTCGTCGCATGCGCCCGATATTTGCAACATCATAAACATATCGACCATCGAGTGTACGGCTGTCTCGGACTGACCTACACCTACGGTTTCGATGAAAATTACATCATAACCTGCCGCCTCACACAATACAATAGTTTCGCGTGTCTTACGCGCTACGCCACCCAATGAGCCTGCCGAGGGTGAAGGACGGATAAAGATATCGGGATTTGATGATATGCTCTCCATACGTGTCTTGTCACCCAAAATCGAGCCACCGCTACGCTCCGAGCTGGGGTCGATAGCCAAAACAGCCAACTTATGACGAAGCGAAGCGACCATACCTCCAATAGCCTCGATAAAGGTCGATTTACCTGCTCCTGGAACACCCGTGATACCTATACGTACCGACTTACCTGCGTGGGGCAGACAGCACTCAATGATTTCCTGCGCCTGTGCGTAGTGTGTGGGGTTATTGCTCTCGATGAGGGTTATGGCCTGCGAGAGAATGGTTATGTTGCCATTCAAAATTCCCTCCACGTACTCGTCGGTAGAGAGTGTACGACGCTTCTTGCGCTTGAAATAGGGGTTTACTATGGGTTGATCCTCAACGCCTTGTGTTACATTCAGGGCGCTGTCGTGATGAGTATCCAAATACTCTTTTTCGTAGTGGTCTATCTTCGTGAAAGCCATCTTATTTAGTTGTTAAAATTTTATCCAATACCGATTGCGATAGCGTAAATGCGTTGCCGCACCACATCGCTCTGCGCTTACTGTCGCAGATGATGCAGAAGGGAATGAAATCTACGCCAATGCTGCGAAAGGCGCGTCCCTGCAAATCAAATGCGACGTATATGTTGTCATCGAGATGCTCGGTGAGTGTTACGCCAGCATCCTTATACTCCTCCTTGGTTACGATAATGAGATTGAGTTGTGTATTGGCCTCTTTTACCAATGGTTTGATGGCGTTCAGCGACTTTGCGCACAACGCACTCTCGGAGTGATAAAAAAGGTAGCAGGTGTATTCCGAACGTTCGGGAGGCAGGTCCATCAACCACTTGCGAAGGCTCAGGTCGGGAAGTTTCTCGCCGATAATGACATTCTGCGCCGAGGCCGTTGTGAGGCTCGTCAGTACAAAAAATAATATCGTTAAAATCTTCTTCATCTGCGCTTGGGTTGATTTACTATGGCGAAATTAGCAACTTTCGAGCAAAGAAACAAACGATAGCAAAAATTGTTGCTCAAAATATAGATAAAGGGCCAAAAATATTTTCGTATTTGAGAATTTACTCGTACCTTTGTAGAGTTTTATGCGGTTACGTCAAAACCGATTTTTTTATCAGGCGAAAAACCAAAATTTACATACAAAATAATAACAATTTAAACTCTAAAGCTATGAAAGTTTCACACATCGAGCATCTTGGTATTGCAGTGAAGAGCCTTGAGGAGGCTATTCCTTATTGGGAGAATGTATTGGGTCTTAAGTGTTATGCAATCGAGGAGGTTGCTGATCAGAAGGTTAAGACTGCTTTCTTTATGATTGGTCAGACTAAGATCGAGCTTTTGGAGCCCACATCAGAGGACTCTACTATCGCTAAGTACATCGAGAAGCGTGGCGTAGGTATCCACCATATGGCACTCGCTTGCGAGAACATCGAGGAGCAGTTGGCAGACGCTGAGGCTCAGGGTGTAAGCCTTATCGACAAGACTCCCCGTAAGGGCGCAGAGGGTTTGACTATCGCATTCCTTCACCCCAAGTCAACACAGGGTATTTTGACCGAGCTTTGCGAGGATAAGAACAAGTAATCAATTTTTTATAAACATAAATTTGCTATGAGCGAAATTCAAAAACAACAGGTAGCCAAATTGATCGAGAACCGCGAAATCGCACGTATGGGCGGTGGCGAGAAGGCTATCCAGAAGCAGCACGAGAAGGGTAAGTACACCGCACGTGAGCGTATTCAGATGCTCTTGGATGAGGGCAGTTTCGAGGAGTTCGATATGTTCGTAACTCACCGTTGCTACGACTTCGGTATGGAGAAGAAGCACACATTCGGTGATGGTGTTGTAACAGGTTACGGTACAATCGACGGCCGTTTGGTTTACGTTTTTGCACAGGACTTTACTGTAACTGCTGGTTCATTGTCTATCTCACTGGCAGACAAGATTTGCAAGGTGATGGATATGGCAATGCGTAACGGTGCTCCCTGCATCGGTTTGAACGACTCAGGTGGTGCTCGTATTCAGGAGGGTGTAAACGCATTGGCAGGTTACGCTAACATCTTCCAGCGTAACGTAATGGCTTCTGGTGTTATTCCCCAGATTTCAGCTATCTTCGGTCCTTGCGCAGGTGGTGCAGTTTACTCACCCGCATTGACTGACTTCATCATTATGCGTCGCCAGACTTCTAATATGTTCCTTACAGGTCCTAAGGTTGTTAAGACCGTTACAGGTGAGGACGTAACTCAGGAGCAGTTGGGTGGTGCTGATATGCACACTACTAAGTCAGGTGTTGCTCA
>JAFOZN010000305.1 GCA_017391185.1 Alistipes sp.
AGCGTAGCCCCTGAGTGGAAAAACTCACGCTGAGCGTTATGAATCGAGATTATACTCTGAAGTGATGTGTTTTCGATTGCCATGATTCTACTCTTTATTAGTTTTTGCGACCTGTAAAGTGATCCATCGTCTTATAGATACCTACCCAATCGCCAAAGATCTTATCAAACCACGCCTGTGGCAACAAGCCCTGACAGAGACGGATGAAGTGTGCAGGGAATGGGATACCGCAGAAATCAGTGTTGCGCTCTATGGCACGCAAAATCTTGCGCGCGGTCTTCTCTGGATCGAGCAGAGGGAAGAGACGCGACTGCACGCCATCGAACATACCTGTCTTGATATAGAACGGTGCTACGGTAGTGACTCTTACTCGGCTACGCATCTGCTTAAGCTCGATACGCACCGAATCCGACCAGCCAATCACCGCCCATTTACTTGCCGAATAGACCGACATTTTAGGGTTAGCGATCATACCTCCCGCCGAAGAAATGCTGCAAACATGGCCATGATCACGCTCAATCATCGCAGGCAGAGCCTGCAAAGCCACCACCATTGGTGCTACGGCATTGATCGACATGGTACGCTCGATATCCGACAAAGACTGCTTGTCGAAGGTCTTATTACCCGTCACGATACCTGCGCAGTTGATCAAAATATCCACATCGCCACACTCCGCCTTACACTGCTGATAGCTCTGCTCTACCATCTTAGAATTCGATACATCGACCTTATAACCCTTCACCGAGCCCAATGCTTCGAGCTCCTCCACGGTCGATGCGATATTTGCCTCGTTGATATCCCAAATTATCAAACTCTTTGCGCCCTTCTCCAGAGCCATACGTCCCATGATGCGACCGATACCCGATGCACCGCCTGTAATGAGGACGTTGTTGCCTTTAATTTTTGTCATCTCTCTATACTTTTATAACCACTCGGCACCCCACCAAGAGTGCCGAGCGACAAAAGTATAAACTCCCCCGAATTACCCATAGTATATGGGGTAAAGAGTGACAAAATGGGGTGAAATCCGCTAAATATGTGACAAAACGTGCTACTCAGCCTTTTTCAATGGGGCTGGTCCTGAGTGTGTAGGCACAACGGGGAGGATGCGTCCTTGCTTATCGAAGTGCATCTCATCGATACAAACCTCACGATGATAGCCCGGACCCATGAATGGCTCGATGTAGCGTTTGTTGATGCGGTGATAGACGATATACCACTTGTCTGTACCTGGGATCTGGATTACGGAATTGTGTGCCGTACCATAGATTTTATCCTCAGGACGCTGCTTCAGGATCACAGGCTCCTCAGCGACCTTGATCGGGCCGAGAGGCTTGCGGCTTGTGCCATAGGCCACGTGATAATTGGGCGAACCCGTATCATCCACCGACCATAGGAAGTAGTATGTACCCTTGCGATAGATGACATATGGAGCCTCACGATAGGCGTAATCCTGCAAAGTACCACCCTCTGGAGTGAGCTTGGTGATGGTCTCAGGCTTGAGACTTGTCATATCATCGTTGAGTTCCGCACCAGCCATATAGCCGTTACCCCAATAGATATAATATTTCTTTGATTTAGGGTCTTGGAATACATCCACATCAATCTGCTGACCGCGACAACCCTCTGGCTCATCGCTGATCATAGGCTTGCCCAGATCAACAAACGGACCTACGGGATCGTCCGCCACGGCCACACCAATCTCCTTACGGCGACCAGCATCGGCACTATAATAGAAGTAGTATTTGTATGAGCCATCCTTCTGCTTGCGCTCGATGATGGCTGGAGCCCATGCATTGCCCCTCGCCCAAGGCACCTGATCGCTCTTGACATCGAGCATAGTGCCCTCATCCTTCCACGAGATGAGATCCTCGGAGCTGAAGACGTTGAACTTCCAGCCGCCCCAATGGCGCACGCCATCGGTAGTGGAGTAGATATAATACTTGCCTGTCTTCTCGGAGTAGAGAATCTCTGGATCGGCATGGAAATCTGGTAGGATTGGGTTGACATGGTTGCCAAACTCCTTCAAGAGGCGATCCTTCTCGCGCTGAGTGATAGGGATGATAGTGCCATGACGTGGAGTGAACTTACCCTTGGTCTGGGTATCCTGCACCCACTCGAAGCTCTTGAGGTCGGTGCTGCGGCAGAACTGATAGTGACCATCCATATAGCAGTCGTACATGATAATCCAGCTCTTGCCATCCAGCGAGCGACACACGCCTACGCCCTCGACAGCCTTTTTGGTCTGCTCGACATTCTCCTTGAGGCGAGTCCACTGCGAACCCGCACGCTGACCACGCTCAGGGGTGAGATTTTTGGCAGTAGCTTGGTAGATGCCACGCCCACCCTCACTCTTGTAGAAAAGGTGGTAGAGGCCATCCGCCTCGTTATAGACTATATCGCCATCAATGGTTGCGCTGCCATTGTCGAAGAGGTATTGTGGCTCGCCCTCCAGATCGGTGAAATCTTCGTTGACATAGCTATAATAGATGCGGTCAAACGAATCCTCGTAATCGGTACGTAACGAATAGAATACCATATACTTACCCACGCGCTTATCGTAGATGGTCTCAGGCGCCCATACGCGTATCACGTTGCCCCACTTGCGAGGGTACTTGGTAGGGAAGTGTACGGTGTGATGCTCCCAATTAACCAAGTCACGGCTCTTCATCAACACGATACCACGATTGGAGCTCCAGCCAAGGCTTGAGCGCATATCGGTCACCACCATATAGAACTCCTTGCCATCCTCCGAGCGCAAGATATGGGGATCGCGCACACAACCCGTCAGGGCGATAGAGTCGCTCTTGATGACGGGGTTGCCGTGGTTGAGCGGAGTGAAGTTATAGCCGTCATCGCTCAAGGCGTAGCAGATCTGCTCCTGGTGGGGTGCATTACCTGTGAAATATGTGAACAGATATGCCACCATAGGCTCTTCGCTCTGCTGAGCAAAGACCGAAATTGTTGCCACTACTATAGCGCA
This sequence comes from Alistipes sp., assembly GCA_017391185.1. Taxonomy (GTDB): domain Bacteria; phylum Bacteroidota; class Bacteroidia; order Bacteroidales; family Rikenellaceae; genus Alistipes. Next base: position 2,984 of record JAFOZN010000305.1, read on the forward strand.
AATGAGTGTAAAAAATTTCTTCATTTAAGTATGTTTTTATTTAGTATTTTCATTATACAAGGACATAGCAATTCCCATCTCCAGACCGCGCAACTTAGCCAAACCGCGCATACGACCATAGCATGAGTAACCGGGGTTGGAGTGGCGATTCAGATCGTCACACATCTGATGACCATGATCG
>JAFOZN010000031.1 GCA_017391185.1 Alistipes sp.
AACCTTAAAGCACTCGTTTGTAGTGTCGTAAAACGTAAAAGATAGATATGAAAGTAAAAGTTGTAAACTCTTCAGCCTTCGCCTTGCCAGAGTACCAGACGCCACTCTCGGCAGGCCTTGATATTCGTGCCAATCTCTCAGACAGCATTACCCTCTCTCCGCTGGAGCGAGCTATGGTGCCTACAGGACTTTTTGTGGAGCTTCCTGAGGGTTATGAGATGCAGATTCGCCCACGTAGTGGCTTGGCTGCCAAGCATGGTATCACGGTGTTGAACTCTCCGGGTACTATCGATGCCGACTATCGTGGTGAGATTAAGGTTATTTTGGTCAATCTGAGCAACACCCCCTTCACCATCGAGCCGGGTGAGCGTATCGCTCAGATGATTGTGGCACGTTACGAGCAGGTCGAGTGGCAGGCCGTAGAGTCTTTGTCGGAGACTGAGCGTGGAGCTGGAGGTTTCGGATCGACAGGTAAGTAAGAAGTTCTCTAACAAGGTGATTTTGGCGTTACGCTTGCTCTCAAAATCCTCACATACGTTCAGTATGCTGCGGTTTTCGGAGCTTCACAAGCCTAAAAATCCCTCTTGTTATACAACTTCTGTAAAGTAAGTTAATTCAAAATTATGAATTCAAAATTCAAAATTTGGGGTTTGAGACATCTTTGGGTTTTGGCTCTGTTGCTGAGCTGTGGTGTGGTTTCGTGTCAACGCCCACACTCTTCGAGCGTAGAGTTGATTTCGGACGGTTGTTTTGAGCGAGGCTTTGCTCTCTCTCCTCTTTCTCCCATCGAGGTACAGCAGGCGGGCGGTTTTGAGCATAGTGCGGTCGATACATTGCGCTTTGCTGAGTCTGAGCAGACCCCCGTATGGCAGTTGTGCCAATGGTGGAGTCGTTATGACCTTGCTCAGGCGCAGTGCCAAAATCATAGCTATACCAACCAGAGCAAAAGTGTAAGTCTGCAAGATGGGGTTTTGCGTCTTGAGAGTAGGTCTAGCCAAGAGTATGAGTCACATCGTACTGGTAGTGAAAATTGGGTACACTTGCTTATCCAACAACAGCTCAACTCCTCGCCACAGCTGAGTAGAGTCGGGGCTTTGCGTTTGGCCATGGATGTGCGTTTGGACTACTGCCACAACGCTATGGGCGAGGCCTTCGATTCTAAGATACATACGGCACATGCCCCATTCTATCTGCATCTGCGTAATGAGAATCCCCATTCGGCAGATTACAAGAAGATGCTATGGGTAGGATTTCTCAGTTTCGACTACCGTTACGAGGAGTTGCAATCTACGGAGAGTGTGCATTGGGATGTTGGCACCTCGACATACATCTACACCATTCCTGCTAAGGCGGTTTGGGGCGATGTCTCTTTCCACGACAAGAAGTGGCATCGCGCAGAGCTTGATCTTGTGCCACACATCAGACGAGCTATCGAGGCTATGCAGGAGCGTGGCGAGTGGCTCGCAACAAGACTTGAGGATTTGAAGATAGATGAGATAAATTTCGGTTGGGAGATGCCAGGTACGTTTGATGCGGCTTTGGAGATGAGGAATTTGAG
>JAFOZN010000032.1 GCA_017391185.1 Alistipes sp.
AGAAAGAGATTGTAACTTACAGAACGAAAAATGACAACACGGCGTGCCGTGTTGTCATTTAGAAAACTTTAATTATTTTTGTGTCAAATCATGTAACTCTTTTTTAGGACGACACAGAATGAGGGTACGCCACAACTTACTCGTGCGCACGTATGGAGTGTAGTGTTTGCTCTGTTTTGTATTAAGAGAAATAGAATCGTTAAGGCAAGTTGTTTGCAAATTGTTTGTACATTAAAAATAAATCAGCCATCTATATCGCTATAAATGACTGATTAGCAAAGTGATTCCGGCGGGATTCGAACCCACGACCCACAGCTTAGAAGGCTGTTGCTCTATCCAACTGAGCTACGGAACCATCGTCAAAACTCCCAATGAGGAGCAAGTCCCCAAAGTTTTGCGAGTGCAAAATTAATTCATTTATTTCTTTTCTCCAAGTCTTTATCGAATTTTATCATTTGCCCATAGCGGATTACCCTAACCAAAGACAATTTTCATAATCAACGATGTTGCTCCTTGATTACGTTGGGTATAGCTCTTGGCTGCTGAACCTGCTCGCTGCAAGGCCGATTTATCATCTCGCAGCGGAGCAAACCATGCCGAGAGATCCTCCGCCGACTCGACTTTGGTAGCAGCGCCTAACGCAACCATATCGCGTGCCTCCTTGAATTTCTGATAATTTGGGCCAAATGCGATTGGCAAACCAAATGTTGCAGCCTCCAAAGTGTTGTGGATACCCACGCCAAATCCACCTCCAATATATGACCATGTTGCATAGCCATAGACCGAAGAGAGGATACCTATTGTATCGAGAATCAAAACCTGAATCTTCGAGAAATCACTCTCCTCATTGCAGCAAGTATATCTTACTGCCCCGCCTTTGGTCTGAGCAATGATTCTCTCTATACGACTATTCTCCATCTCGTGCGGAGCAACGACAAATTTTATCTGAGGATTATCGTTTATCAGAGTCTGCAATATCTCCTCATCGGGTCCCCAAGTCGAGCCTGCCACGAAGAGTGGACTATCGCCCTTGAAACGCTCAACAATAGGCACTTTCTTGACGTTGCGAGCAATCTCTGCTACTCTATCAAAACGTGTATCACCAGCCACAACGACATTATCGAAGCCTATCTCATGCAACAGCTCCTTAGACTCCTCATTCTGTACAAACATCTGCTCAAAGCTATCCAACGCCTGACGCCAGATAGAGCCATAACTACGGAAGAAGATAGAGTTGCGGCGGAAAATTGCCGATATAAGATATGTGCGCACACCCCTACGCTTAAGCTCACTGAGCAAATTAAGCCAAAATTCGTATTTCACGATTATCGCAATCTCAGGATGAGCAACGTCAAGGAACTTCTTGGCATTGCCAGGCGTGTCGATAGGTAAGTAAAAGATATAATCGGCACCAGCATAATTCTTACGGATCTCATAACCCGAAGGAGAATAAAACGTAACCAGAATCTTATATTCGGGTTGTTGCTCACGTATCTTCTCTATCACAGGACGGCCTTGCTCAAACTCTCCGAGCGATGCGGCGTGTATCCACACTACCTTATCCTCTGGCGAGATCACTTCCGCCATGCGTTTAAAAATATCCTTACGACCTACAATCCACTGTTTTGCCTTTTTGTCCCACAACGAAACAAATGCTACTACAATGTAATAGAGCACTATGCTAATGTTGTATAAAAACATACTTTAGAGATTTGTTTTAAAGTTGCAAATGTACTTTATTTTATCTATAAATCCAACTCACCACCCAAATTCCACCGCCTCGGCGATGAATCTTATGTGATGACTCCCATCTGGAAACATATCTACAGCCACCAAATCAATCGACACTTCATCCATAACTCGACTCTGTCCCACATAGGCACGCGCAGCTCGGCGCATGGCAGAGGCTTTGGCTGGAGTTATACTCGCTTCGGGCGAGATGAGAGATCCAGCCTTGCGAGTTTTGACCTCTACCAGATGTATCATACCCATCTTGCGGGCAATGATATCTATCTCATACCTACCAGCACGCCAATTACGAGCCACGATAAGGAAGCCTTGATCTCTTAAATATCTGACGGCTAACTCCTCACCTCGCTGACCTATTGCGGCTTTTGTCTCCATTATTACGTAGAGCTACAGATTATAGGAGGAAACTTAAATCGTCACCAGAGTTTACCTCAAAAGTCTCAACACCATATTTAAAGATACGCATAGGGCGTGAACCGATAAGCTCCAACTTACCATCTACATACTTCAACATACAACCCTCTCTGAGTCCCACTACCCAACGGCGAGGATTAGCCTTGATATACTCCAAAATACGCTGCTCGCGAGTCTCGCCAGCATGACCTTCGGGATTAGCATCCAAATAATGAGGGTTAATCTGAAACTTCACAGCACCTATTGCCTTGAAAGACTCAGGCTGCACGATTGGCATATCGTTTGTAGTGCAGATGGTAGGACAAGTGACATTACTACCTGCAGACCAACCTACATAAGGTGTACCCTTGGCAATCTTACTGCGTATGGCTTGGATAAGTCCCTGCTCCTGCATCTTCTTAGTGAGGGCAAAAGTATTACCGCCACCTACACAGATAGCCTCAGCCTCGCGAATCATCTTACGAGGATCCTTGGCGCGATGCACAGAGCGCACCTTAATGCCGATCTCATCAAAACGAGCCTGCACTTTTGCCTCATATTCGGCATACGAAAAAGTAACAGCCGCGTATGGGACAAACGCTATCTCTTTGACTCCCTCAAGGAAAGATGCGATCTGTCCAATAGGATATTGCAAGTATGCTTCACCTGCATTTGTTGAATTTGATATAAGCAAGAGCTTCATAACAATCTACTTTTTAAGGGTTTAATAATATAAAATAAGTTGGTTGATGTAAAAAATATTCATTCCGATGCCAAAATTAATAAAAAAAGTGTTACTTTTGCGCAGAATGTATTGAAAGATTCAAATCAATTCAATATTTATTTTGTTAAACTAAAAATTTAAAATTATGTCAGAGATTCAGTCAAAGGTTGTTGAGATCATCGTTGACAAGTTGGGCGTTAAGGAGTCTGAGGTAGTACCTGAGGCAAGTTTCACAGCACACCTCGGTGCAGATTCACTCGATTCAGTAGAGTTGATCATGGAGTTCGAGAAGGCTTTCGATATCCAGATTCCAGACGAGGATGCTGAGAAGATCACTACTGTAGGCGCAGCTATTGAGTACGTTGAGGCTCACACAAAATAATTAAAAACCTTTTTTCGCATAAGAGCAACGAGAGATCATGACAGGCAGAAGAGTTGTCGTAACGGGTATTGGTACAATCAACCCTCTTGGTCACTCCATTGAGGAGTATTTCAAGAATCTTGAGGCAGGAGTTAGTGCCGCAGCTGAGATTACTAAATTCAATGCCGAGAAATTTCGTTCTCGTATAGCATGCGAAGTAAAAGATTACGACTGGACCAAATACTTTGACCGTAAGGAGGTGCGTAAATACGATCTCTTTGCGCAGTATGCAATGATTTCGGCCAATGAGGCTTTGACCGATGCTGGGATTGTTGACAACGACACCATTGATCTTGAAAGAGTAGGTGTTGTTTGGGGTTCAGGTACAGGTGGAACTACAACGTTCTACGAAGAGAGTAAGGGCTATATCGAGGGGAATTACACCCCTCGATTTAGTCCATTTTTTGTTCCACGAATGGTCATTGACTTGGCTGCGGGCTTTATCTCGCTCAAGTATGGCTTTATGGGACCAAACTACTCAACTGTCTCGGCTTGTGCTTCATCGAATCATGCTATGATCGATGCGCTCAATCTGATCCGTTGGGGTAAAGCGGATATCATTGTTACGGGTGGCTCGGAGGCTTCGATTAACGATCCTGGAGTAGGTAGCTTCTGCGGTATGCAGGCTCTTTCGACTCGCAATGATGATCCTCAGCACGCATCACGTCCATTTGATGCCTCTCGCGATGGTTTTGTTATCGGTGAGGGTGGCGGTGCGCTCATCTTCGAGGAGTATGAGCACGCTATAAAGCGTGGTGCTAAAATTTATTGTGAAGTAGCTGGTGGCGGTATGTCAGCCGATGCATATCACATGACAGCTCCCCATCCTGAAGGCAAGGGGGCTATGATGTCTATGCGTGAGGCTCTCAAAGATGCAGAGATGCAGATTGAGGATATCGACTATATCAATGCTCATGGTACTTCTACACCACTCGGCGATATTGCTGAGATCAAGGCTATCAAGAGCCTTTTCGGTGATCACGCCTACAAACTCAATATCTCATCTACCAAATCTATGGCAGGACACCTCTTGGGCGGAACTGCGGCTATCGAGGCTTTGGCTTGCGTGATGGCAGTGACAAGGGATATAGTACCTCCTACGATTAATGTAGAGACTCTTGATCCTGAGATTGATCCTCAGCTGAACCTTACATTGGGTAAGGCTCAGAAGCGTGAGGTGCGTAGCGCGTTGAGTAATACATTCGGCTTTGGCGGTCACAACTCATCTATCATCTTCCGTAAAATATAATTTTACTGAAGGTGGGGAGGGGTAAAGGAGATTTGTACCAACACCTCGCGTAATTCGTAGGAGCGAGGTGAGCAAAAGTTGAAATGAGAAGTTGTATCAGGCTGTCGGACAAGTGTTGACAGCCATTATTTATTTAGTGGCGGTATATGCTTCGCTACAAAAAGTGCGTGGGGAAGGATATATTGTTACGCTCATTGAGATAATATATGTTTGATTTTTTATTGCGTCCTCTGCGCCGAAACTTTGGCGAGGATAAGCGTTTTTACAGAGCTATAGATGACATGTTCGGGTTTATACCCCACAACATCGAGCTATATAAATTGGCCCTGATCCACAAGTCGGCATCTGTCGTGCTGGAGGATGGTCGCCAGATCAACAACGAGCGTCTCGAATTTTTAGGTGATGCAGTGATTGAGAGCGTCACATCGGATTATCTCTTTATAGAGTTTCCCGACAAGAACGAGGGTTTTCTCACTCAGTTGCGCTCACGCATGGTTTCGCGCCAATCGCTAAATGCCGTAGCCAAGCGTCTGGGGTTGGATGATCTTGTGATCACCAATTCATCGAATAACATCACACAGAAGCATATCTATGGTGATGCTTTCGAGGCTATGATGGGCGCTATATATCTCGATCAGGGATATGATTTTGTCAATCGCCTGCTCATCAATAAGATATTTGTCCACTACCTAAAACTCGATTCTCTGTTGGAGTCTGAGACCGATTATAAGAGCCGCTTGATAGAGTGGTGCCAGAAGAATCACCACAAGATCGTCTTCTCTACGGTCAACGACAAAACCTACTCTTCGGCTCATCCATTCTTCTACTCCAAGGTGTTGATTGACGATATCGAGATGGGATATGGCGCTGGCGAGTCGAAAAAGGAGGCCGAGCAGAGAGCTTCATTCTCTGTATCGCAGGGTTTTAGCGATAGCGACTGCACCAAACTGATGGATAAGCTCGACTCGCTCGATACCACTACTCCACAAAAGAAAAAGGCGTAAGTGCTCCAATATAAGGGAGTGCAAATAAAACCTATTAAATATGAAGAACCTGCATGATAAACTCAAATCGCGCGGAGTAGCCTCTCTAAAAGATGAGGAGCTTCTGGCTTTACTCTTGGAACTCAGCGTGGATAGCCACGACCATAAAGCATTGGCCAATAAGTTGATTTCATCATGCGGTTCGCTCAGCCAACTTGCGCAGACCGAATTGCCTAAACTGCGTATGTTGGAGGGCATTGGTCTGAAAGGTGCCGAGAGCTTGTTGTTAGCCTCTGAACTTGGCCGTAGGGTTGCATCTGAGTCGGGCGTTGGGGTGGATTCCATCAATACCGACAGCGATGTAGAGCGTCTTATGCGCCCTCTAATGGGCTCTATGCAACACGAGGAGTGTTGGGCGATATATCTGACGTCATCTAATCGCATCATCGAGCATCAACGCATCAGCCAAGGCGGAGTGCAGGCTACGGTAGTTGATCACAGGCTCATTATCAAGCGAGCCTTGGAACTTTTGGCCACGCAGATTATCTTGGTACACAACCACCCATCGGGCTTGGCAGAGCCAAGCTCAGCGGATAAAACCCTCACACAAAAGGTGCAAGACGCGGCCCAACTCTTCGATATCCGCCTCTTGGATCACATCATCATTTCGCGCGAGAGTTCATACTCATTCCGCCGCCACAACCTGCTTTAAGAGGTATGATTAGGGGAAGTGGCGAGTAACTGAGAATATATGAATTAATAATTACACACTATCTACCTTCTAATTTTCATTTGCAACATAACTCGCAAAGACTCTTGGGCAAAGATGAATAAGTAAAAGGTATTTATTATAGATACAACTAACCCCCGACAAGTGAGATACCTGTCGGGGGTTAATCGTTAAATGTTAAGAATAGAATGTATCGAATACCGCTTATTTAGAAAACTACACCAACTTTTAACTGAAGTGCATTCATATTTACACTAACTCCAGACTCTGAAATTTTCTGAACATTATATCCCAGCTGAGCCTTAAACATACCCACTTTAACACCAATAGCAGGAGTAATCAACATTCCAGATATACCTTTGATATTAGCCGAGGCTCCAATTCCAGCTCCTATATCAAATGAAGCAAAAGGTGTTACTTTTGTATTAGTAGGTAAATAACTCTTCACATTCAAGAAAACAGGAACCATAACCTCCATTTCAACCTCATGGTACAAATCTGCTCCAACTCCAATACCTGCGGAAAAATAATCACCAAATTTTGCTCCATGAATAGTATGGACATTTATACGTCCTGCAGCAAAAGTTCCAACACCTACAGAATATCCCAAATCAACTTCACCCTGATATTTAATAGGTGTTTGGGCAGATGCCTGAATTGCAATACAAATAGAGACAACAACTAATAAGAATAATTTTTTCATAACAAAATGTATTAAGTTAAACAATCAGTTTTATCGCCAACAGATGGCAACCGTTTAACTCAAAAAAAAGAAACGTGGGTACTGTCTATCGCAAAGAAGGGACGACCAAGTACCCATACAAACATAGACACACCCACGCCAAATGGCGTGAGCATTTAATGTGCCTATTGTCTGTTTGCTCGTTAAATTTTGGTCGTTTTACTTTGCGAAACAATAGCCTAAATGCCACCAATACAAGACTGCCTATCCGACAGCCTAATACAAAGATAGCAATAATTTTCAAATGATAACATAATTAGCGCATATTTTCGCTTAACGTACCGAAGAATGTCTATCATCATAGAGAGCTTAACTTGCCGAGGATTGCCCCGGCAAAAAAGAAAATCCCCGCCCTTTGTCAAAGGGAGGGGACATAGGGGAGGGAATGTCAATATACGCGGCACCGCCGCCTCTTCAAGCGAGTTGAGATTTCCGACTCGGCATGAAGGTATAATAGACAGAAT
>JAFOZN010000033.1 GCA_017391185.1 Alistipes sp.
ACACACTTTACGAACTCTCCTCTTTCGTATTCAAAGAAGTTGATTGACCATAGTGCCTCGTAGTGATCCCACGAGCGAGTGAATGCCAGATTGTATGCATACATATTATCCCATTTGGGAGTGTATGAAAATGGAGAGTTTGTTACTTGGAATGTGATTGCACGATCGTCATCTTTACCATTCCATGTGGCAGAGAGTCCCCACTGATAGCAGCTAAAGCTATTGTAGAACATAGAGTTCATATCGAAGTATGAATCAATGTCATAGGCGTCATACTCAAAGCTACCCACCTTCACAACATCCTTTCCTGCTGTAAAGCTGAATCGCCCCACGTTATAAGTGAGTGTAAGCCAATCGGTGTAATCAAAAACAGAATCATCCTCGATCGAAGAGGAGAAGAGTCGTTGACTGAGTGAATAGGAGAAATTTTTGCTTATACTGCCATCTATATTCAGGTAGAAACCATCACCGCCAAATCCTGCGGCTTTACCCGAAAAAGTATGTTCGTAGCCAAATCTCGAATCAAGTGAGATGCTGGGAATAAGATCCACATCATCATCGGTTGTTACAGTATTGGTAGCGTTCGATGCAACTACCTCTGTTACAGCGGTCTGCGGTGGCACATTACTCGAAACTTCCTGTGCGCAAGCTGCAGACCCAGCCATGAATACCATAGCCCCCAAAATGGTAAAGAGTCTCTTCATTAAGCAGTTAAGCAATTTAAATTACATAAGAGTATGTTTTTTGTTGTTTAATAAATAAATCGGCGGTCACAAGATCCGTTTCTACTTACCTTACAACCGCTTTATTTCAATAAAGCAAAAGTATAAAAAAAATATTATTTGCAACACCTTTGAGCTATATTTTTTATCTTTATTTGATAAATTACCATTTTATTGTTTTTAAGGCCCTATTTATGGTCGTGTAATTCTTGTTTATTCATCGGGAATTGACTATATTTGCATAATGTGTGTGCATTGTTATCATGCACGTATTACTACAACCTTGAACTTAATATGATTAGATACCTATTTGGATTTTTGCCTTTGGCGGTCTTTGCTATTGGATTGTTATCCTCTTCTTTAGATAGTGAGGGTAGTCTGCCCCACTATACATCTGATGTGGTTGTGACTGAGGATGGTCATCTACTTATGGCTAACAGTGGACTCAATGAAGTTCGGTTGGTTGATAGTCGTGGCATTGTCCAATTTGGATGGAAGGCAGATGCCCCTGTGACGGGAGTTGCGGTAGATGGGGATAAGGCTTATTTTACAGCCTCTTATGATAAAGGCTACCTCTATGGAGTGGAGATAGCGGGAGATAATGGCTCGTTTATTTTCAAAGCGGAAGCAGGTATGGGAGCTTGTGCTCCTGTTGTGAGTGCAGATGGATCGAAGATCTATGTTTGCAATCGTTACAAATCTACCCTCAGCGAACACGATGCTAAGACGGGCGAGATGCTTCGCGAGGTGAAACTTTTGCGTGAACCATGTGATGCGGTACTATCTAAGGATGGTAAATATCTATACGTATGTAATTTCTTGCCTCAGCAACGTGCCGATCTGGATTATGTGGCGGCAGATGTGTCTGTGGTTGATTGTGATAAAATGCAGCGTATCAAGGATATAAAGCTAAGCAACGGAAGTAATGCTTTACGTGGAATAGCACTCTCAGATGATGGTCGATATATCTTTGTTTCGCATAACTTAGGTCGCTTCCAAGTCCCTACATCTCAGCTTCAGCAGGGCTGGATGAATACCAATGCTGTGAGTGTGATAGATACTCAGAGTCAGAGTCTGATTGGTTCTATTTCGCTCGATGAGCCTGATCGTGGCGCAGGAGGTATTTGGGATGTTGAGTGTAGTGAAAAACACCTTGTAGTATCACATTCGGGTACGCACGAAGTGAGTGTTGTTGACTACAAGGCTATGATCGAGAAACTACTCGCCTATGGCGATTATTCCAAAATAGATTATGATCTCTATTTCATGCGAGATATTCGCAAGCGAGTTGCGTTGTATGGTAATGGCCCAAGAAAAATTGCTCTACAGGGCGATAAACTCTATGTGCCGACATATTTCTCGGATACGCTTAATATCGTGAATTTGGCGGATCAGAGCGTGGAGTATATTGCTTGTAATCCTCAGCGCATCTCAAATGCGATTGACAAGGGCGAGCGAGCATTTAATGATGCAGCTCTATGTTATCAGAATTGGCAGTCGTGCAACGGTTGTCATCCGGGTAATGGTCGTACGGATGGCATGAATTGGGATCTGATGAATGATGGCATAGGCAATCCTAAAAATTGTAAAAGCATGCTACTTAGTTTTGAGACACCTCGTTGTATGATTTCGGGTATCAGAGAGCATTCAGGTTTGGCAGTTCGTGCAGGATATAAATTTATTCAGTTCTGTGATGTCGAGGAGTCGGTGGCGGAGTGTGTGGATCAATACATTAAATCTCTAAAACCTCTGCCAAGTCCATATCTTGTAGATGGAAAGCTATCAGAAAAGGCTTTGGCTGGTCGCAAGGTCTATGAGAAGCATGGTTGTGCCGATTGTCATTCGGGAGTACATTATACCGATATGCAGATGCACCGTATAGGTGAGGATGTAGAGTTTGAAGAGGGCTGGGATACTCCTACTCTTATAGAGGTGTGGCGTACTGCTCCATATCTCTTCGATGGTCGTGCAGCAACTATGGAAGAGGTCTTTACTGTGCATAAGCATGGTATCAAGGGTAAAATCTCGGCTAAGGATGCCGAAGCATTGGCTGAGTATGTAAATTCGCTTTAAAAGATTATACAAATATATTGATGATAGATAAACTTTATAAGATACACAGATCCACAGAGGTAGATTTTATCTCCTCAATGAAGGATATTTTGCGTAGTATAGATTCTGAGGGATTGTATCCTCTGAGAATACTCTTTTTTGCAGATATCTCCTCCAACGAGCATTATCGTGCAATGAAAGCCCAGATGCGAGAACTTTGTGAGGCTCATTTTGGTGAGAAGATGCCACTCTTGGCATTGGTGGCTCAAGCTCCGTTGCGTTGCACTTTGGCATCTGAGGTGACATACATAGATAATTGCTATGCCGATGAGATTGCTTATCATGGCGATTATGTGACCTTTGGTGATGAGATTTTCTCCTCTGGTATCTCTTCTGATGTAGATGCGGAGATTGATATTCAAGCAGATGATATTTTTCAACGCGTGGAGCAGATCCTCTCGGAGCATAACTGTTGTATAGATGATATTACTCGCCAATGGAATTATATCGAGCAGATAACATTGATGGCTGAACGAGGACAGCACTACCAGCTTTTCAATGATTCTCGCTCAAAGTTTTATGCCAAAGCCCAGTGGTCAAACGGTTACCCTGCCGCTACGGGAATTGGTACCTATGCAGGAGGAGTGATTGTGGTGTTTGATGTAGTTAAGGATAGCGCAAAGTGTAGCCTTGCGGTAGATAATCCGTTGCAGATTTCTGCTCATGCCTACTCGCAAGAGGTGTTGATTAATCGTGGTGAGGTGCATAAATCTACGCCTAAGTTTGAACGC
>JAFOZN010000034.1 GCA_017391185.1 Alistipes sp.
GCTTCTTCGTGATGGAGGGCGGTGTTCCTACTGGTAAGCTTGAGGCTAAGTATGATGAGTATTTGGCTACAACCATCAAGCAGGAGGCTGCTGCGTTGGTTAGTACCGATCTCTTATCAGCAACTACACTTGGTGAGTATGCTTCGCTTTCGACTATCAAGACTCATTGGCTTACATATGAGATGCCATCAGGCGTAAAGTTGGCTGAGATCTATAATCTGATCTATTCAGTGCCAGCCGATATTGATGCCTCTTTGTTTACCACATCTAAGGCAGTAAAGTCTTTCTCATATTACTGTGGTAATTATAAGGGTGATTGGGTTGCTACCGATTTGGCTAACTCTTGGATTAAGACTCAGAGTGTAGGTAATGGTTTCAAGATCACTATGGATTTTGATGCTTCTGATGCTATCTTCTCTAAGATAAATGATAACTATGAGGGTGGTATTTTAATAGAATATACCGATGGCACTTATGTGCTCGTAGTATGTACGTTTACCCCAAAATCGACTGAGGAAGAGGATGAGTTGCCTATGATTAGCTACAAGTGGCCTGATCATGCTAAGGGCGATAACTCTACACTTGTTGAGTTGAAGTCGGGTGCTTTGTATGATAAGTATAAGTCTTATGGTGCGCCTATCTTCCACTTGACTTATGTCCAGAGAATATCTAATCTCTCTATGCTTACTGGTATTAATTACAACTGGGAGGTTGAGTATTTGGATGGTTGTGAGGAGTGGCTCAGTTACGAAGGTGGTGAGGAGTTCCAGACTATCTTCATGAATGCTTGCGGCACAACAGAGCCAGATCCAACCGATCCTATTGTTACCAATAATGTGACAGGCACAATCGTTTTCCGTAGCGGAAACACTGTTATGTTGGTATTGATCTGTACATTGGCTATTCCAGAGGAGTAGAGTATTTAAGAGATAACGAAAATAATTATAATGAAGACAAACCGTTTTTTTCTGTGTTTAGTATTTTCGCTTCTGTTAGCGACCTTTGCCACATCGTGTAGCGATGATGGTGTGGATAATCGTGAGCAGGAGTATGGCTATGCACAATTCAAAATTTACAAGAAGGCATCCTATGATTCTTCTCAGGCGCAGAGCGCAAGCCGAGCAGCACAGAGTATCTTGGATTATCTCTCGGATGCCTCCAAGATTAATGTTACGCTCAGTTTTGAGGGGACTACCATCTCTCAGACTCTCAACCTCTCAGCAGCCGATGCTACTGCAGCGGAGTATGGTCTGAGAAGTGATAAGCTCAAGTTGGTCATTGGAAACTATGATCTGCTCAGCTTTACTTTGTATGACAAATTCGATGAGGTGCTTTATAACAGTACCAGCGATGACTTATCATCATTTAGTGTGATTTCTGGCGGCCTTACCGTTCAGGATCTTACCGTAAATGTTACTCCTCGAGGTCGAGTGCAGTTCACTTTCAAGAAGGATATGTCTGAATTTGAGTCGGCCTATTCGACTCGTTCCAAAACAAGAGTCTATACTTTTGATGAGATTAGCTATGTTAATCTCAATGTAGCTCGAGTTTTGGCTTCGGGTAATATTGCCAGCCGTACCAAGTTGGAGATGTTGCCTGTCGATTTCTCGTTAGAGTTCGATGAAAATAATGAGGCTAATGGCACTCCTGGTTATCAGACCTCACTTTTGCGTTGTGACTCTCTGATTCTCTTGCCTGCGGGAAATTACCGCTTGCTTTCTTACGAGACTTTCGACAGCGAGAAGAGCTTGCTTGAGACCGAGAGCAGTCCTAAGGCTTTGGAGTTCTCTATCGAGGATAATAAACTCACTCAGACTGATGTTGCTATAAAGTTGCATGAGAGCGATGAATATATCAAAGATTATTATGCTCTTTATGAGATCTGGAAGAGCCTCGATGGTGAGAATTGGTCTTATGATGGTCAGGATTTCACACTTGGTGTAAATTGGGATTTTAATAAGGATGTAGATCTTTGGGGTGATCAGCCAGGTGTTCAGCTTCACTCAAACGGTCGTGTTGCCCGTATCGATATCAGTGAGTTTGGATTTAGAGGTCATCTCTCGCCAGCCATCGGTCAGTTGACGCAGCTCATTGAGCTATATTTGGGTACCCATAATGACACAAGCTCTACCAACTATGATCCTTCGCTCTCGCTTAATCTGAGTGCTGCCGAGCGTAGCGCACGCCGTATGGAGCTTAATAAGGAATATCTTTCGATAATCCATCCAGCCACACAGTTCACAGAGCCTATCGCGCGAGCTTTGGCTGAGAAGAATATCAAGATCCCTGCTACGTCTCTTTATGAGACCATGAAGGAGTCTGATATTATCGATATGAAGAGCGGAGCGCAGAAGATTAAGCCTATGGATCAGCACTACGGTACATTGCGTAATGGCTTGAAGTCTTTGCCTAAGGAGATTGGTAAGCTCAAAAATTTGCAGTATCTCTATATTGCCAACGGAGAGTTGGAGTCTTTGCCAGAGGAGGTTGCTGATCTTACAGCTTGTACTGATATCGAGATCTACAACTGTCCTAAGCTCAAGAAGTTCCCTATGGCTATCACCCGTATGCCTGAGTTGGTGTCAATCAATATCTCTGCGAACTTGCAGTGGGCAGCCGTAGATTTCTACGCTGGTATGAAGGCTCTTGCTAATGGCCCATCGCGTGAGAAGTTGCAGATTATCTATGCGCGTCAGAATAACCTGCCAGAGATGCCTGCTGACTTTGCTAACTTCAAGAAGTTGGGACTTTTGGATCTTTCGTATAACAAAATCTCTAAGCTCAATGCCTTGGGCGAGGATGTATCGTTTGTTCAGCTCTATCTGGATAACAATATGATCGAGAGCTTCCCTGTTGATGAGTATTGATATTTCTGTTGTTATGATGATATGGAGAACTTCTCGGTGAAGAATAACCGCCTGAAGAAGGTGCCAAATATCTTCTCTTCGAAGAGTAAGTATATCATGAAATCTGTCGATTTTACAGGTAACGATATCACAGGTTGTGAGGGAGAGGAGAATGGTACATATAACGGTATCAATGTTGAGACTCTTACTTTGGCGTTGAATCCTAATATGAAGAAGTATCCTCTTGGTTTTGCTAAGACTAACTCCTTTATTGCTTATATTATCCTTCGTGCTTGTAATATTGAGGAGATTCCAGAGGGAGCGTTTACCTATAAGAACTCAGTAGATTTGGTTTCACTCGATCTCTCATACAACAAACTTACAGATCTTCCACGTGAGATGCATGCGGGTAATATGCCATATCTCTATGGCGTTGAGCTTTCGTTCAACTGCTTTAGCGAGTTCCCATACGAGCCTTTGGATGCTTCGGGACTTACCGTATTTGCTATCCGCAGCCAGCGTGATGAGAATGGTAATCGTTGTTTGAAGGAGTGGCCTACAGGCATCTACCAGCATACAGGTTTGCGAGGCTTGTATATCGGATCAAATGATTTGCGTAAGATTGAGGATACAATCTCTACTCTGATCTACTATCTGGATATCAGCGACAATCCAAACATCATCTTCGATGCTTCGGATATCTGCTATGCTTGGCGTACGGGAGCATATATTCTGATCTACGATAAGACTCAGAATATCCTTAATTGTGATTATATGTTGGAGTAAGATAGTACTACGATTATGAAATATACAAAATATCTATTTTTAACACTTATGCTTGTCGCTTTTGCAGCTTGTGAGAAAAGGGGGACAAGTGATCCAGAAATCGAGCAGGGCATCATCGAGGTGCCTGCCGTAGGAGGTGTGGAGAAGGTGAGAGTCAATATGTCCAATCGTTGGATTGTCTCTACCGATAATCCTTGGATTTCTATCTCTCCAGCTAATGGTGTGGGTGCTGCCGTATGTGAGTTCAAGATTGACTCAGCTTTGACAGCCGCTCCTCGTTCTGGTGTTGTTTTGATCCAGAATCTCGACACATGGGAGGAGCGTGAGATTAGAGTCGAGCAGAGTGGTTTCGACTATGCTATTCAGGTCGAGGAACCTGAGGTTAAGGTTGAGAACTACGGTGAGTTTGGTAAGCGATATTTCGATGTTAAGGTTACATCTAATGTCGATTTTGATGTTGTGATACCAGAGGACGCAGAGTGGCTTTCTCACGAGGATTATAGTTTGAAGCTGGATCGTGGTTTGCGTCCTCGTAATACTACTATCCGTTTTAATTGGAATAACAATACTCGTTATGAGGATCGCTTGGCCGAGGTGAAATTTACGCCTAAGAAGAGCGTGGAACTCAAACGAAACGATAAGGTGCAGGTGCTTCAGAGCGGTGCAGAGCCTATCGAGGCTGATACTCGCGCAGGTGACTCTACCGCACTTGTTTGCATATCTCGCTCTTTGCAGATTATGAATCCTTGGAATACGGCTGAGCCTATGACTCAGTGGGATGGTGTTGTTCTCTGGGAGGAGGGTATGAAAGGCTGTACTCCAGAGAAGGTAGGACGTGTTAAGTCTGCTGACTTCTATATCTTTAATTGTAAGGAGTCTTTGCCTTTCGAGGTTCGCTATCTGACTGCTGCCGAGGAGCTCTATTTCTTTGGTAATGCCAATACTTTTATGCGTGATTTGGATTTGGGCGAGGATATCACTATGCTTACTCAGCTCCGCCGCCTCACTGTAGGTGCATATGGTTTGGTTTCTGTACCTGAGAGTTTGAAGAATCTCAAGAATCTGGAGTTCTTGGATCTCGGCTCTAATAACTTCCAGCGTGTGCCAGAGGTATTGACCAAGGAGAACTTCCCTAAGCTCCGCACTTTGATTCTTAATGCCAATCAGCGTCATAATATTGTTGATTTGAGCAATAGCTTCAAAAAGAATCTCGGCGGTTTTATCGATGAGCCTGAGTTCCCTGTAGATCTTATCAAGTGGGATTTGGATACATTGGTATTGTCGGTGAATTACTTGCAGGGTGAGTTGCCTGATTTCAAGGACGATGATAGTGTTCCATGCTATACTCAGGAGGATATTAACCGTTGTGATACGTTGCCACAATTCTTGGTAGATCGCAAGATCAAGAAGGTGATGCCATCATGTAAGCGTTTTGCCATCAACCTCAATCGCCTCTATGGTAAGCTTCCAGAGTGGCTCCTCTACCATCCTGCTTTGGATTGGTGGATCCCTGAGAGTTTGGTCTTCTATCAGGAGGGACGTGCTGCCAATGGTAAGAAGGCTGGTTTCGATAATGAGCCTGTCAATATGAAGTATTACTATGATGTATATACCAAGAAAAAAATGGCAAATTCAATGACAGAGTAAACTTCTAATAAATTTATGACGATGAAACAGAGAATATTATATTTAGTGCTGCTCTTTGCTCTTGCCACTCTCTACTCTTGTTCTAAGAGTGAGGTGATACCTAACGAGCAACCAGATGTGCAGCCATACGCTCAGAATGAGTTGTTAGTGAAGTTTACTCCCGATGTAGTCGCTATGCTTGAGAAGGCTCAGGCTACACGTAGCGGAGCAGTGACTCGTAGTGGCTCTCTCTCGGTAGATCAGGTTTTGGAGATTATTGGTACTGCTCAGGTTGAGCGTATCTTCCCAGTTGATAGTGGTCGCGAGGAGCTTACCCGCCAAAGCGGTTTGCACCGTTGGTATCGAGTATCTTTCGAGGGCGAGTATAGCGTAGAGGAGGTTGCTAAGCGT
This sequence comes from Alistipes sp., assembly GCA_017391185.1. Classification (GTDB taxonomy): domain Bacteria; phylum Bacteroidota; class Bacteroidia; order Bacteroidales; family Rikenellaceae; genus Alistipes. Next base: position 5,670 of record JAFOZN010000034.1, read on the forward strand.
TTTGCGGCTTTGGGTGAGGTGCAGAGCGTAGATTTCAACCGCAATGTTAAGCGTGCCTATAATCACAAGGCTATTCCACTCTCTAAGAGTGAGTTGGAGCGTGCTGAGTCTCAGCGCACTCGCTCTACGATGAGTGATCCACTCCTTAATAAACAGTGGTATCTGGTCAATGATGGTACAATGTTTACCGAGGGTGAGGTTATTAAGTCTGTAAAGGATGCCGATGTGCAGTGCGAGACGGCATGGAATATGACGACAGGTAATGAATCTGTCATTGTTGCGGTGTTGGATGAGGGTATCTTCATCGAGCATCCCGATTTGCAGGGTGCTATCTGGCAGAATGAGGATGAGATCTATCGCTCGGAGAATGATAATGATAACAATGGCTATGCGGGCGATGCTCATGGTTACAACTTTGCCAAAAAGACAGGTGTTATTACATGGGATAATATCTATGATTCGGGCCACGGCTCTCACGTAGCTGGTGTGATTGCTGCCGAGAATAACAACGGTATCGGTATTAGCTCTGTTGCAGGAGGTAATGGTAGCCGTGCAGGAGTTAAGATTATGGTTTGCCAGATCTTCTCAGGCTCTATGGCTACAGATGCTATCGGTGTGGCTCGCGCTATCAAGTATGCTGCTGACAATGGTGCTGTAGTGTTGCAGTGTAGTTGGGGTTATGTATCGGGAGCTGCCAACTCATTTGATTGGGGTGCTCCAGGTTTCGCTTCGCAAGAGGAGTGGGAGGCTGGTACTCCACTCGAAAAGGATGCTTTGGATTACTTTACTCACAACGCAGGTTCTCCAAATGGCCCTATCGAAGGAGGTATTGCAGTATTTGCTGCAGGTAACGAGAATGCGGCTATGGCTGGTTATCCAGGTGCTTGTGACGAGTATATCTCAGTTGCTGCTACTGCCGCTGACTTTACTCCTGCTGTTTATACCAACTATGGTCCAGGTACCTCTATCTCAGCTCCTGGTGGTGATCAGGATTACTACTACGAGTATGTAGATGAGGATGGAGGCTATGGTGCCGAGGGTTGTATCCTTTCAGCTCTGCCATATCACATCAGCGAGAGTGGTTACGGCTATATGGAGGGTACATCTATGGCTTGTCCTAATGTCTCTGGTGTCGTGGCCTTGGGTATCTCGTATGCTGCCGATATGCGCCGTCACTTCAAGGCTGAGGAGCTTCGTGAGTTGCTTTTGCAGACAGCTACACCTTTCGATAAATATCTCTCAGGCAAGAAGGTATATCGCCGTTATGTGATTGATATCGGCCCACAGCAGCCTATGTCGATTAATATGTCGGATTATCGAGGCAAGATGGGTAGTGGCCAGGTAAATGCTACTGCTTTCCTCAACGCCATTGCAGGTGCTGGTACTCAGATGCTATTCCCTAATATCTATGTAGCAGTAAATGGCTCTCAGCAGGTAGCTCCTTCGATCTATTTTGTTGGCGGAGAGTCTCTCTCATACGATGTTACTATCTCAGATCAGAGCATCGCTACATGTGAGAAGCAGGGCTCAAAGCTCATCTTCAAGGGCTTGAAGCAGGGTGCAACTAAGGCTACCATCAAGGCCTCAAATGGCCAGACTCAGGAGTTTAACATCACCGTTCGCTCTTCGGCTAACGGTAACGGATGGCTCTAATATGAAATTTAGTCCTACTATATGTCGATTGGCTATTTGCTTGGCTTTGCTGCTTTTTTGCGATGATAGCCTTGCTCAGATCAAGATTATACCTCAGAGTAGGCTTGATAGCGTAGCCAATCCTCGTGTAGTCGGTGCCGATAAGATGCTCTTCAAGGGAGGATCGACCATAGACTTCGCCACTCTGGATGAGGATGCTGGGGCATGGCAGAGACTCCTTGAGTGGCAGAATAAGTCGTCTCAGACCATCGTAATAACTCACATTAAGAGTAGCTGTAGCTGCTTGCGAGGCGAGTTTGAGCGAGAGGGTGTCAGAGTGGGGCAGAGCGGAGGGTTGAAGATAACCTATTACCCCAAAGGCCATCCGGGTGCGGTCAATCAAAGGCTCTTTATATACACCAATCTCTCGGCCTCAGAACCGACTGTGATTCTCAGCGTGAAGGGTGTTGTAAAACCCTCAAAGAATCACAGCGCTGACTATAAATATAGTCGTGGAGAGTTGCTCTTGCGCCAAGATACACTCTATGCCACTCGTGGTAAGGCGACACAGATAAAGGTAGCTTGTATGAATAGCTCTTCAAGAGATATGCGCCTGTCGGCAGATACGCTTCTTTCGAGCAGAGGTATAAAGATGTGGAGCGAACCTCAGGTGCTAAAGGCGGGAGAAGAGGGTGATTTGATCATCAGCCTAAGTGCCGATGCCTGTCCTATTCCACAAGGAGTAGGCGCTATGGCAAAGCAGGGAGTGGAGCCAAAGTTGCCGATGTTGGGCGATAGTAAAAAACGTGATTTATGCCTTTATATCAGCGGTTTGCCTCTGCCTGCGCGAGAGAGAATGTTGGTCATAAAATTCAAAGAGTAGGACTAATTTTAGAGATAACATATTTTGAAATTCAAAGTATAATTTAGATATGAAAAATTTATTAAAAGGAGCACTTCTTGCACTTGTGATGGTTGCCATTTCTGTATCGTGCAGCAAAGAGAGTGAGGAGTATCAGGAGCCACAGTTGGATGTTACACCAAACAATATCGCTGGTTGCTGGATGTTGGAGAGCTACGACAATGGAGTTTCTCTTGCCGAGGGTAGCTACGTCTATATTGATTTTGTGCGTGCTGACCGTAGCTTTACTATTTATCAGAATCTCGATTCATCTTCGGCTCGTGAGATTACAGGTAGCTACTATATCGATACCGATGTTGAGCTTGGTGCAGTGATCCGTGGCCAGTATGATTATGGCGTAGGCGATTGGGCACATCGTTATGTGGTAAAGAGCCTTACTGCCAATAAGATGATATGGGTTGCCAAAGACGATGCTTCGAATGTAAGTGTCTATGTTCGTGCAACTTTGCCTGAGGAGCTTCAGTAGTTCTCTGATCAACCTAAAAACTAAAAGCCCCATCCTTGACATAAATCAAAGATGGGGCTTTTCCTATGCTACCCAAGCGTTACGCTTGTCGAGTATCTGCTCCAGAAGCGAAGCGGGACACATCGCTGTCATCTCACTCAGACGTTGCTCATAGAGCCATAGGTCTGTTATGCGGTGGCTATTTTTCGCCGAGTGAATATCCATGTTGATACGGCGAAACTCATGCTTTAGACCTACCACCGACTCCTTTTCGAGGTACTTGGCCAGCTCCCTCATAAATCGTCTGCTTCCGCTGTAGCTCCCTATGTTTTCGCGTATAAATCTTGCCCACTCATGGCGTAGAATAGCTTGCCTGATGGGTGATTCAGCCTCGTCAATCTGACGTTTGTACTCCATACAGAGTTTCTCAAAAGCATAACGATAAATCTTAACGCCGTTGCCTGAAGTCGATGCAGCTGGTGCGTAATAGATGGGCGTACCCGATTCGCTCACCAATGTGGTGGCGAACTTAGAATTTTTGTTTTTCATGATTAAAAATACATTAAAGTTAAACATAGTTTTCCCGCCAATCAGAGATTCTCATCTCCGATCTTAAGGCTCAAATACGTCAATGAACCCACATGCGACTCATTTCAGAGATAGCCGCATAACGTAATTTTTGAGAATGTTTAACTCGCCACCACCATATAGGTGA